>CAZCIU010000049.1:0-20713 GCA_964498765.1 uncultured Paludibacter sp.
TAGGATTTGCAGGATGTGAAAAGTTTGACTTTGAAGCTGAACAATATAAAAATGTTGTTTACCTGCTAAGCGATAACGATGAATTCAATACTTACAATCGTGCTATTGCCGATTTGAATAATGAAGTTGACACTGTATTTTTGACCGTTGGTTTGAGTGGCAGTGTAGGTGCACCGACAGATATTCCTGTAGAACTAACTCCTTACTACTTTGCCGGAAGAGTTGACTCTGCATCCTATGAAACCCTGGATAGAGACAGACTGTTTTATCAGTACAACAAATCCAGATTTGATATTGACTATGTAAACTGGACTAATTTCTTGCCTGAAAGTAATTATTCTTTCTTGCCTGAAAATATGGAAGGTTCAGGAACTCCTGGAACAGTAAAACTTAAAGCTACCATTAAACAAGGTGAATCTAAAGTTACAATTCCGGTTCTTGTAAATAACTTACATACGCTTTCACCGGATTCACTTTATTTCTTGGATTATAAATTAACTAACACAAACGGTGTAGAAGTTAATAATTTCAAGGAAGACGTCTTGGTTCCGGTTTATTGGAAAAACAATTGGACAAACTCCAGAAATCCGATTAGCTACGATATGTTTGGAGATCAGCACAACTGGAGACTTGGTTCACAAGTGCCTACGCTGAACAGTGAGCGTATCATTACCGGATCTCCAATTCTTTATCCGATTGCTAAAAACGAAATCAGAATGGCAGCCGGTATCGAAAGTATTGATGCAGGTGGCGGTCGTACCAAACGTCAGGCAATTGATGATAACAGCATCGTAGTTATTGTAAATGATGACAATAGTATTGACTTCAGACCTTATAAAAACATTAAGGTAGAAGAAGTACAACCGGATGACTTGTTCTATGATGAGTTCCATACCAGCAGATATTTTACTGAGCAAATTATGACTACATCAGGTATTCCAAAAAACTTTAAAACATTCCATTTGCACTATAGATATAGAACTCCAACTGGAAGTGCTATTGTTTGGACTTATTGTAAGATTACTTTGCGTTACGAATATCAACCAAACGCTGAATAAATAATCATACTCAATATTCATCAGCAAATCGAAAGATTTGCTGATGAATATCTGTTTTTTTGATAGCAAGCTGTAAATTTTTATAAATTTTTATTAATTCATTCATTATATATTACAAACGAATTGAATTTTTTTATATATTTGTCGCTTAATCACTTATAAATTACACTTAATTTTTTTATTATGAAGAAAAGATTACTTTTGATTGTAGCCGTTGTCTTAGGGATGACTGCTATGTATGCACAGAAACCTGTGGATCTTTCAAGTAAGTACTTGAAAAACTATACTCAGCCTTATGAGTATCTAAACAAAATTTCACCGGAAGGTGATACTATCATTGAACAAAATCCGGAAGATGCATTTCGCCCTTTGAATGAAAGTGGTACAGATGCTTTTGCTAATGCTACGGTAGGTGGTCAAACTTACTCTTTCTATCGTTTCCGTAAATTGCCTGCACCTTGGGTTGTTGAAGGTTCTACTACTCAGGAAGACGGTGGTCAAACCGGATGGCACGTTGATATCCAAAAAGGTAAAGCAGCTACTATTAGAGGTGCTATTACTTTGACAGTAGGATGGGACGGATTTGCCTCTACTATTGACAATGCTAAAGTTTACCAAACTGTAACTTTGCCAGCTGGTGTTTATACTTTCAACGCACATTATGGACAAGACACTTTTGGTGCTGATTATGCATTCCTAGTAGCTAACGCAGGTACTTCTATTCCTGACACAGCAAACTTGGCAACTGCTTTAGCTCACAAACGTTTTACTGGCTTAAGCACAACATCAGGTCCTATTTCTATTCAATTTGAACTTACAGCTGAAACTGAAGTAAGTTTAGGTATCGTAGCTAGCTTCCCGGAAGCTAATGCTGCTGGAAATAAACCATCTTTGGCAGTTGGCGATATGAGACTTGGTGGTTTCGTTGACGGAACTAACTATACTGTATTGAGACAATTGGTAACAAAAGCTAACACTATGCAAGCAGCTAGCTATCCGCTAGGTGTAACAGGTGGTAAATATTCTCAAGAAAAATGGGATGCTTTCGTAACTGCACGTGCAGAAGCTGACACAATTGCTCGTCACGAAAATATGGATGATCCAACTCTTCCTGGATATGTTGACAATCATACACAAGCACAAGTAGATGCTGCTTTAGCTGCTCTTCAAACTGCTATGGATGAATTGATTGCATCATTTATCGTTCCTTTCAAAGTTAGTACAGATACAGAAGAGAGATTCTATTTGCTTCGCGACCGTCGTAGCCCTGCAAGATATGTAATGCTTGCTGAAGCTGAATATGATGGAGCTTACAAATACAGAGCAGAATATGCTACTGAAATTGAAAAAGAAAATGAAATGAACCAGTTCAAGTTTGTAAAAAATCCTGACGGTCCTGGTTATTTCGTAGTTAGCCGTGCTCTTGGCGCACAAATGTCAGTTGGTACAGCGGTTGCTAACTTCTTAATGTTTGACCCAGAAGTTCCGGGTGTTCCTTTCAATATCAAAGCTGCTGTAGGTGGTTTCGAAAATTACTATCGTCTATTCCGTCAAAGCAACAACCAAGAATTGAATACATTTGGTGGTTCTACTGCAGGCTTTATCGGATTCTATACTACAACCGGACAAGACGCAGGTAGTGACTTCTACTTCGAAAGAGTATATGGTCCTGGAGATATCAACATGACTGCTCTAAGAAATGAGTATGCTAAAGTTGGTACTATTACTCCTGAACAATTCCCTGTAGGAACTGGCGCAGGTCAATTCCCTCAAGCAAACTGGGATGCTTTCGTTACAGCTAAAGATGCTGCAAAAGCGATACTTGACAAAGAAGATACTCCGGAAGCACCGGATCAAGCAACTGTTGACGCAGCTGTAGAAGAATTGAAAGCTAAATTAACTGAATTAGTGGCAGCAATGAATCCTCCAATGAAATTTAGTACTGAAACAGAAGAAGTATGGTATTTCATGGAAGACAAGCGCGCAATTCCTTGGATGTGGCAATATGACCTTCTTAACGGAAGAGTAATGATCGCTAAAAAAGCAGAATCTGATTTCCAAAATGACGAATCATTCCAATTCAAATTTGTAAAACCTGCAGATGCAGTAGGAAACGAGTACTTCATTTATACTAAAGTTGCTCCTGAATTCCCGATTACTTACATTGATGACGATGTAGAAACTTCAATCTTCGCAGGATTTGATGCAGGTGCTGACACAGTAAGATTTGTATCTAGCAAAACTCCGGCATTTGATGCTGAATACTTTACTATTGCTATCAATGGTAAACCAGGTATGCAGTTGAATAGTGATTATGCTAATGGTGTATTGACATTCTGGAACCCAGGTACAACAGATGATCCAGGAAACGACTGGAAATTCGTACCGGTAATTGGTGCAGGTGTTAAAAACGCTACAGTCCAAGATCTTGGAATTATCGTTCGCAATCGTAGAATTCTTTCTACTGACGCAAGTGCTGTAATTAATGTATTTAATGTAAGCGGTCAGAGAATTAATGTTGATAAAGACTTAGTACCTGGAGTTTATGTTGTTACCGTGAAAGGTAAAGCAGGAGCTGCTAAGGTAATCGTTAAATAAGATTTATCACTAATATACTTAAAAGGGCATTCCGAATGGAATGCCCTTTTTCTGTGTTATAGTATTTTAGAATTAAAAAGTTGATTGAATGTCTAACCAATCATACATATAAATAAAAATAACGTATAAAAATAATAATATAAATAAAAGGAATTAAATAGCGCTTATATAATAAATAATATAATAAATAACATTAAAAAAGTATTAGAATGTAAAAATATGTGCTGCTTTTGCTAAATAATCTCATTTGTTTAATTAATAATTTTATTGTTTATGAAAAAAATCTACCATTTAATTCTTGTAGCAGTATTATTTATGTCTGCTACTTTTCAATTGGGCGCGCAGGTAAACGGATCTGCAGTGAAACCAATTGTTTCAACAGCTGAAACACCGGTTTATTTTTACATTGAGTCTGCAGCTGATGGGACAGTAAACATGGGAGCAAATCCTGCTGTTAACCATCTTGGAAGTCTAATCTATGCTCCATCAAGTACAGTAGGTGTAATCTTTAAGCACGATCTTATTGATAATATAACTTCTACAGTAAGTGCAGATAATGCAATGTGGCAATTAGTAAGTGAAAATGGATCTGTAAAATTGAAAAACAAAGGTACAAGTCTTTATATGAAAGACTGTAAACTTGGTGTAACTACTACCGACTTCAAGTTTACCGCTACTCCTTTTGCGGATAATCCAACTCGTTATTACTTAAATACATCGGATCAAAAGTCTTATACATTAGCTTGGAAAAACAATACACTGGATAGATGGTCTTATGTTGAAGGAAATAGTCAGATTGCCTGGTTTTTTATCATAGCGCCTGGAAGTGAGGAAAATTATATAAAAGTTTTGGCAGAATCATATAAAACTGAATTATCTTCAACTATAGCAGCTTCTCAAAACTTCTTGGATACTTCTGTAGAAGGCACTGATCCGGGACAATTTACTTCTGCATCACGTACAACATTCGCTAGTGCGATTGCTGGGGCTACAGAAGTTCTTAATACTGCAACTACAAATGAAGCAGTGCAAGCTGGTACTGATGCTTTGAAATCAGCAAAATCTACCTACATCAGTTCTACCAATATGCCGATAATCAGTGATGCTACTGCAGGATGGTATTATATCAAAGGAACTAGACCAGAAAATACTTACATAACAGATAAATCGGATGATAATACAATCTTTAATACAACTTTAATTCCTGACGATACGCAGATTTGGAAATTTGTAGTTAATACATCCGGTACAGCTAATGGTTTTGCCATTCAGAATAAATCTACTTCAGAATATATTAATACAGATTTGGCTAATAATCAAAAGCTAAATAGTGTGGCAACATTGCCTGTAAATAATCTGAAGTTTATTCCTAGTGATATTCTCAGTGAAGGATTGCTTCATTTCTGGATTGAAAATGCAGAAGGTTCTTCGCCTGCGCTTCGCTTGCATGGAGGTGGTGAGGGCCATAATTACAATGTAATGAACTGGACAGGTGGTCCATACGACAATAGCAGTTGGAAAATAATTCCGGTTCCTGATACTTCTACTTCTACAAAAGATGTGGAAAATACACAATTTAAAATAGCTATTAATAACGGAGTTATTTCTGTTGACGGAGTGAATTCATTTGAGCTTTATTCTATTTCCGGGCAAAAAGTAAATGAAAAAGCTGCTCAATCTTCCGGAGTGTATATTCTGAAAGTAAACGAATTTTATAAAAAAGTAATTATCAGATAGTTAGAAGTGTTTCAGATTTAAATAAGAGCTTTTGACGTTGTCACGGCAGAGGCTCTTTTTTTATGCAATATTATGGTTTAACAAATTATTTTGCTGTAAATTTGATAATTAGCAAATAAAATGACTAAATTTGTAGGATATTTTCTAATTTTTAATTTTTAGAGAATTCCTTTAATTTATTACTTTCTTATTATTTTTATGAAAAAATTACTTCTCTCCTTATGCGGGGCAGTCCTGATGATGTTAGGACTTTCTAATGTATCCGCTCAAACTATGCCGACAATCAGTACGGATGGCGCGGAAGTTTGGTATTACATTCAGTTTAAGAATGGAAAAGGTGTACTTCAAGACATGGGCAGTGGTGCCGATGTATTGACTAAGAATGCAGCTAAAGATAAAGCAGAGCAGCTTTGGAAGGTAACTGGAAACGATACAGACAACTATGTTTTTACCAATAAATTGGGTAGAACTTTGTATGTAAGTGAAAAACTAAAAGCAGGTACAACTGCAGCTAAATTCAAATTTGCAAAAACAACAAACACTACCTATGCTCCTGCTTGGATTTTACAACGAGTTGGAGGTGCTGGATTTCTGAATCAGTGGGGTGGTGCCGGAATTGACAAAAGTATCGGTGAATGGAATCAAACTGGTGACCCTAATAACCCGCTTGAATTTGTACTTCCAAGAGACATGGGCTTCAAACCGGACAAACCAACTCCAGAAGCTACAATTACTGGTTCTACAGGAGCTCCGGCTGCTAAACTTTCACTATGGTATCGTAAGCCGGCTACACAATGGATGACTCACGCTTTGCCAATCGGAAACGGTCAGTTTGGTGGAATGGTGTTTGGTGGTATCAAACAAGAAGAAGTACAGTTCAACGATAAAACACTTTGGGAAGGTGACAAAACTACCTATGGTGCATATCAAAACTTTGGTAGTGTATTCATCAATTCTATCGGTGTTACAGCAGTTCAGAATTACCGCCGTTCCTTGGATATTGAAAATGCAATTGCCAGCGTTGAGTATGATATTGACAATGTACATTATACCAGAGAATTCTTAACTTCCAATCCGGATAGCGCTTTAGTGATTAATTATACTGCTTCTGAAAACGGAAAAATTAATATAGAAGTTTATCTCTGGGATTCTCACGGAGCAAAATCCGCTATTAATGGTAAAACCATCACAGCTGAAGGAAAATTGAGACTGTTGAACTTCTACTCCAACCTGACTGTAAAAAATGACGGTGGAACTGTAGAAGTAATTGATGGTGTGATGACTATCAAAGACGCGAACTCTGTAATGATGGTATTGCGTGGAAAAACAAACTACTCTCCAACAAGCCCAACTTACACTTTCGATGCCGCGAAAATTAAACCTCAGACAGATAAAATTGTAAACGACGCGATTGCTCAGGATTACGCAACGCTGAAAGCAACTCACATTGCAGATTACAAATCACTATTTGATCGCGTGAAATTCGAATTGGCCGGAACATCTAATACGCTTCCTACCGACGAATTGATTACCGATTATAACAAAGCTTACGCTAATCTTTTCTTGGAGCAACTTTACTTCCATTTCGGACGTTATTTGTTGATTTCATCGGCTCGTGGTGTAGACAGTCCAGCGAACTTGCAAGGGATCTGGAATCACTCCAATTCTCCGCCTTGGAGCTCAGATATTCACAGTAATATTAATGTTCAGATGAACTATTGGCCGGCAGAAAACACAAACCTTTCTGAACTGCACAATACATTCTTGAACTACATTTACAATGAGTCACAAATCCAAACTCAATGGCAAAAGAACGCGAAAGACAGTGGTCAGACGAAAGGTTGGACGCTTTATACTGAAAACAATATCTTCGGATGGCACGGTGGATTTATGCACAACTACGTGATTGCCAATGCATGGTATGCAATGCACATGTGGCAACATTACCGCTACACATTAGATAAAGACTATCTTTTGAATACAGCTTATCCTGTAATGAAAACTTGTGCTGAATACTGGATGGAACGCTTAATCCAGGATAGAGGAAAAGCAGCCGGAACGCACATTCTGAAAACGTATCAACCTGATGGAACTTGGGTTTGTCCAAACGAATACTCACCAGAGCATGGTCCGGGAAGTGAAGATGCTACAGCACACTCTCAACAATTGGTTTGGGACTTGTTCAATAATTTAATTCAAGCAATGAACGTTCTGGGAGCAGATGTAGCTGCTGATGCTACTTTCAAAACAGAATTGTTGGCTAAATTTGAGAAACTGGATAAAGGACTTGGAATTGACGCAGACGGTCACCTTCGTGAATGGAAATATTCTGAAAAAACTGCCGGCGACTGGACTGGTCACCGCCACATGTCTCACTTGATGGGATTGTATCCGGGAAATCAAATTTCTCCGCTGATTGACAAAACAATTTTTGATGCAGCAGTTAAATCTATGATAGCTCGTGGTGATGCAAGTACAGGTTGGTCAATGGGTTGGAAAATCAATCTTTGGGCTCGCGCATTGGATGGAAATCATGCCCGCGTTATTTTGAATAAAGCACTTCGTCTTTCTACTTCATTGGGTACTAATGCCGGTGATGGTGGTATCTATCAAAACTTGTTTGATTCTCACTCTCCATTCCAGATTGACGGTAACTTTGGTGCAACTGCAGGTGTTGCCGAAATGCTTCTACAAAGTCATATCGGTACTATTCAATTGCTTCCTGCACTTCCTGACGTATGGACTGAAGGTTCTGTAAAAGGACTGAAAGCTATCGGAAACTTTGAAGTGGACATCAACTGGGCAAATGGTGTAATGACTGACGCTCAAATCACTTCTGTTTTGGGACAAGAATGTAAAGTGAATTTCCCTTACGCAAAAAATGCAAGTATTATTAATGTTGCAACTGGCGAAGCTGTTGAAATTACAGTGATAGATAATAATACTGTTAGCTTCCCAACTACAGTAAACGGACAGTATAAATTAACTGCCGGACCAACTTGCGAAATCCCGGTTTTTAGTCCGGAAAGTGGTAAATATACAGAAGAACAAACTATAACAATTACCACTGCTACTGAAGGTGCTACAATTTATTACACAACTGATGGAACTACTCCTACAGCTTCTTCAACTGTATATACAGCTCCTTTTACAATTTCTCAATCCATGACTATCAAAGCGATTGCAATGAAAGAAGGATATGCAGAAAGTAAAGAGGCAACTGCAGATTATCTTTTGGGTGATTACGTAGTAAATATGCCTGTAAGCACTTTAGCAACTCGCACAAACCGATTTTTGAATAGCATTAATTATACAGGAAATAGCGGAGGTAGCTTTACGGCTACTCTTCCGTCAAATCCAAGATATGTATATAATGATATGACGAATACTGCTATGGGTTTTGCATCTCCGGGTGAAAGACTTACTCCTTCTATGACTTTCGTAGGCACTTGGATGCACGGTTATGTTTTTTTAGACTATAAAAACGATGGAGTTTTCAATTCAGAACTGAACGCAAATGGAACTCCAACGAGTGCTTCTGACCTGGTTTCTTATTCATTTTACAATGGTTTTAACAGCCTTGGTACAACAATGACTACAGAAAATCCGGGTGTAAGTCCTCCGGTTTTTGATATTCCTGCTGATGCAGTTCCTGGTATTTATCGTATTCGTTACAAAGTGGACTGGGATAATATTGATGCAGGTGGAAATGTATCTAATACAAATAATATTATCGCCAATGGTGGTAGCATTGTTGATGCTTTGATAAATATCCACGGCGAAAATTCTCAAGTAAAAGTGATTAAATCAAACGGTGATGTTTTGAAATCTGATAATACACCTTTTACTGACACACAAGTTGCTTTTGGTTCTACTATTGATCTTGTGCTTAAACCTGCAGATGGTTATATGCAAAACGGCATTATCATCAAACACGGTTATCTGAATAATCCGGAATTTGTTCACAGTAACAGACAATGGCGTATTGACACTATCCTTGCAACTGAGATTACTGATAATAAATTTACTATTCCTGCAACGTATGTGGATGGAGATGTGGAAATTACAGTTAATTTTGAGAAAGCTACCGGTGTGTATGACCTGGATTACGATCCAAATTTAATCATCAAAACAAACAAAAATATGCTTAGCATCACTACGCAACGACCTTCAGAAGTGAAAGTTATTGATGTAGCCGGTCGTACGCATTTTTACGGAAATATCTCCGGCGTACGTACTCTGAATTTAAAATCCGGTGTTTATTTTGTAAATAGATTGAAAGTAATTGTGCCTTAATCGGCTTAATTCAATAAACAAAAAAGCGGCGAAAGCCGCTTTTTTGTTTATTGTGTTTTTGGATATCAATTCTGTAATTCCGTTACTTTATCGTTACCATCGTAGCACCAAAGCCATATTCTCGAAAAGATGCATCTTGAAAGAAGAAATTTTTGTACTTAGTTTTTAGTGCTTTCTCAATTTCATTTCGCAAAACACCTTCCCCTTTTCCGTGAATAAAAACGATTTTCTGTCCTTTTTTATTCGCATTATCAGTCAGTGTTTTATGAAAAACATCCATTTGATAATTCAGCATGTCGGCGTTGGAAAGTCCTGCGGTAGTGTCAAGCAGATTATTAATGTGTAAATCCACTTCAATTATTTCATTTTTTGCTTGTTTTTTTACCAAACGAGGGCGACGCTCATCTGTTTTTTTATCCAGCATAGCTTGCTTTATTTCTTCGGGAGAAACTTCGCTTAGTTGCTTGTAATTGCGTTGCTCAGTGAGGTCAATAAGCATACACAGATCGTCGAAATAATCCGTTTCAGTAAAGCTGTGAAGCTTATAAAATTTCACCGAATTAATTTTTAGTTGGAAATCAAGCGCGTCTTGCTCGGTGTAAATTTTATCTTTCTTAAACGGGATTATCTGTACGCGCACTCGTTCCCAATCGTTCAGTTGCGACTTATCAATGTCAGCTAAAAACTCTTGCATATTTGGCTCAATAATACCGTTTGCGATGCTTTTTCGCTCGCCGGACTGCCCATTCACAAAATTATAATAGAGAAAATAATTGCTGTCATTTACCAGATAACACTCGTAAGCTGTCGTTTCCATTCGCTTAATGTCATGCGGGAAAAATGCCAACAAAGCTTTGAATGTGTCACCTTCGGCAGTTTCCACAATCGGTTCCGGCTTTTGAATTTCTTCTTTTTTAACTTCACTGGCAGAAATGCTTGTTTCGGTAGTTGCTTTTGCAGAAAAATCCTTAATCGGAAAGTTAGTTTTTTCATTCACATCAGGCACTACCACGCACTCACGAGCCAGCACGGGAATTTCAAAACCATCCTCATCTTCCACGTAAACCAGGTTTTGCTTACTGTCAATCCGTGTAATTCGACCACCGCCCACATCGCTTAAAAAGCGAACTTTATCTCCAATCTTCATCTTGTTCTAATTTTATTTGTAATTTTGTGCAAATTTACAAATTATAAAGCTAAATGACACATTTCGAAGCTAAACAACTGACTTTTATTGATGAATTTAATTACCATTTGCCCGATGAGCGCATTGCAAAATATCCTTTGGAGCAGCGTGATTTGTCGAAACTGCTGATTTGGGACAATGGTGAAATTTCTCAAAGTCAGTTCTCAAATATCCCGGAATTTTTGCCGGAAAATGCACTTTTGGTTTGTAATAATACGCGTGTAATTCAGGCTCGAATTGTGTTTCACAAAGCAACAGGAGCAAGAATTGAGTTGTTTTGCCTGGAACCAATTGAACCTTCGGATTATGTGCTATCGCTTTCGGCAAAAGACAGTTGCGAGTGGAAATGCATGGTTGGTAATCTCAAAAAATGGAAGCAAGGTGCTTTGTTGCGGATGATGAATATTGAAGGAAAAGAGGTGGAGTTTTCTGCTGAATTAATTGAAACAACAGAAAATACACATCGTATCAAATTTAGTTGGAACGACGAAGAGTTTACATTTTCAGAAATTCTGATGCACATTGGCGTACTGCCTATTCCGCCCTACCTACACCGTGATACGGAAGAAAATGACAAAAAAACCTACCAGACTGTTTATTCCAAAATTGAAGGATCGGTAGCGGCACCTACAGCCGGATTGCATTTTACTCCGGAAGTTTTTGAGCAGCTGAAATCCAAAAATATCCAAGTGGAAGAACTTACGCTGCACGTGGGCGCAGGAACTTTTCAGCCTGTAAAATCTGATACGATAGAGCAGCATACGATGCATTCGGAAACTTTCGTTGTGCATATTCATACATTAAAAAACATTCTGAAAAATCTCGGAAACATCGTGGCAGTAGGCACCACATCTGTTCGGACGCTGGAGAGTTTATATTACATTGGAGCAAAACCGATGCGAACTTCACAAGACTTTTTCCGTGTTTCACAGTGGGAAGCTTACGAAACCGATGAAACCGAAATTTCCATTGCCCAATCATTGCAAAACATCATTGATTTCTTAGAAAAAAGCAATCAAACACTTCTACACGGCGAAACACAAATTTTAATAAAACCCGGTTTCCAATTCAGAATTGTGAACCGAATGATAACCAATTTTCATCAGCCTAAAAGCACTTTATTGCTGCTCGTTTCTGCATTTGTAGAAGGAGATTGGAAGAAAATTTACGACTTCGCATTACAAAATGATTTCAGATTTCTAAGCTATGGTGATAGTTCGCTGCTTGTAAAAGCGTGACTTGATGTAAATTAACACTACGATTTGAGCATTTTATTTTCAGTTTTCCTAAAATCAGTGTATCTTTGTCACCTAAACTTATACATCTGATAAAATGAGAAAAATCGCATCTTGCCTAAGGGTATCTCTATCCTTATTTTTTCTGTTGGTTTTAGGTCTGAACGCCCAAAATCTCTATTCACAAAACAAAGCAATCCGATTTAATGGTGGTACTGAAAATGTTGACTTGGGTAACAATGCTGTTACGCTGGGAAAAAACTATACCATCATGTCATGGATTAAAGGTGAAAATACGCCTAGCTGGAGCTTGGTAATCGGAAATCACTCTGTAGGAAATAATGACCAGCGTGCGCCGTGGATTACGATAAACGACGGTTCTAACATCGAGTACGGATTTGGAACAGGTGTTGGAAGAGTTACCAAAGTAGCCAATAACGTTATTGCGAATAACGAATGGGCGCACGTAGCGGTGACTTACGATGGCTCACAACTTATCCTGTACATTAACGGCGAAAAACGAGATAATTTTGCTACTTCTGCAACTCCAACTGCAACTCCGGTTCGTTTTATCGGTGGATGCTGCAACGAAAATTTCAAAGGCTCCGTGGATGAAGTTAGCATTTGGGGAAAAGCATTAAATCCTGCTGAAATTCAGCAATATATGTATGCCGAATTAGCCGGAAATGAAACTGATTTGCTGCGTTATTTTGATTTTCAAGACAATGTAACGGATAAAGTCAGCAATGCGGTAGCTACTAAAAATGGCGGAACTTACATCTTGAATGATATGCTTGCCAAAATGGAAATTACAGCCGTAAATCCATTCCAATTAGGAAATTACAATGCAGTAAGCGGTGACCAGGATGTTTTGTTGGTTGGGCTGAATGTCTCTGCTCAAAACACCGCTTCACCTCTGAAACTAAAAAATATCAACTTGGGTCTTCTTGGGACTTTAAAATCTGCCGGTGTTTCTAAAATAAAACTTTATAAATCTGGAGGAAATGCGGATATTAATAGTCGCGTTTTTGTAGCAGAATATGCTGTAACTGACGATGTACTTAACTTACAAGCCGAAGCAGCATTGACAAACGGTTACAATTATTTCTGGATAATTGCTGATTTGCAGTCCAATCTCAATCTTTCCGCCACTTTGGATGCAGAAATAAATTCAGTGCAATTTAGTGATAATTCTACATTTACCCCGACAGTGAAAAATCCTTCAGGACTTGTTACTATTGTGGAACAAGCTAATCGTGCCATAGAATTTAGTGGAGAAGGTGGCAGCCGAGTTGATTTCGGAGCCAATGCCGTTACGTTGGGAAAAAATTTCACCATTGAATTTGATGTTTTCCCTAAAAGAGAATACAATCAATGGCAAGGAATTATCGGAAACGCAACAAAAGAAATTGCCGATCGTGCGCCATCCATATATTTATTAAACAATACGCAACTTGAAATCGGTTTTGGCGTAACGCCATGGAACCCGCTTACCACACCTTCCATTCTTACTCACAATGCCTGGAACCACGTGGCGGTAACATTTGATGGCGAGCTGATGAAAGTATATGTAAACGGTGTGCTGAAAGTGAGTGACAACCGCTTTGCCGGGAAAACGCCGCCTGCTACGCCGGTGCGTTATTTAGGTGCGTTGGATGTGCCGTTTGGCGGACTGATTGACGAAGTGCGGATTTGGGATACCACTCGCACTGCTTCCGAAATTGACGATAATCGTCAGCAAAGTTTAAGCGGAAATGAGAGCGGATTGATTGGTTATTGGAATTTTGACGCGGCTACAGCAACTCTTGTTCCAGATATTTCTGAGAAAAACGCTAACGACGGAATAATTACTTCTGCCACGTTGGTAAGCAACGGATATTCCAATCTGGGAATTGACCCGATTGTTCGTTCGGTAAAAATCAACTCAACGCAAGGCGGAAATATTGATTTTGAAGTAATTGCTAATGTGGGAAGTAAAATCTACTGGGCGGTAAGTACAGCAGATAACACGCTCGTAGCGAGCGAAGTAATCAACGGCTCGAAATCAGTGATTTTCGGTTCGTTTGATGTGCCGCTGGGCGATGTAGCATACGCAAATTCAGCTCGCACGTTGCCAAGCGGAGAATATAAATTATTCGTAGTGGCGGTTGCTAATAAGAAAAACTCAGCAGTACTTGGAAGCAGCACGTTCAGCGTGAATGATGGTCGTCCGGAGTGGAACAACGAATACATCAACCAAGTAAATCGACTGAAACAGCACGCGGCATTAATCCCATACAACAATGTGGAAGAGTTGCGTACGCTGAATAAATACACGTCGCCCAACGTGAAATTGCTAAATGGAAACTGGAAATTCAACTGGGTAGAGCGTCCTGCAGATGCACCAGCCGATTTCCAAAATCCGACTTTCGATACAAGCGACTGGGCTACAATTCCTGTTCCCGGAAACTGGGAACGCAACGGTTACGGATTTGCCATTTATACTAATCATCCGTATCCTTATCCAAAAAATCCGCCTTACGCACCGACAGAATACAATCCGGTAGGAAGTTACAAACATACGTTTACTTTGCCGGAAACTTGGGGAGCGGACAAAAACGTGATTATTCATTTTGGCTCTATCAATTCCGCGGGCTATCTGTGGATAAATGGAAAATATGTGGGCTATTCAGAAGATACTAAAACCGAAGCAGAATGGGACATTACGGAATATCTGAAAGCCGGAGAAAATGAGTTGGCACTGCGTGTATATCGTTGGTCAGACGGTTCGTACCTGGAATGTCAGGATTTTTGGCGTCTCAGCGGTTTGCAGCGCGATGTATATCTTTATGCCATTCCAAAGACGCATATCCGCGATTTCTTTATCAAAGCCGGATTGGATGATCAATATGTGAACGGAACGCTGGAAGTGGATGTGGAAATTGAAGACAAAAGAGCCCTTGCTTTGAATGAAAACTACACCTTAGAAATGCAGCTTTTGGAACTGGATGGTACGGTTGTAAATAAACAATCGCAAGATTTCACCTACAATCCACAAAAAACCAATACGCTGAAATTCTTGGCGAATATTGCCAATCCGAAAAAATGGTCGGCTGAAGATCCGAATTTGTACCAAACAGCACTTGTGCTAAAAGATAAAAACGGAAATATTCTGCAAACAGTTGGGTCAAAAACCGGATTTAGAAGCATTGAAATGAAGAATGCACAAATCCTGGTCAATGGCAAACCGGTTCTTTTCAAAGGCGTTAACCGCCAGGAAATTGACCAGTGGAACGGACAAATTGTAACGGAAGAAACCATGCTGCAAGACATTCGATTGATGAAAGAAGGCAACGTGAATGCTTGTCGTCTGTCGCACTATCCGAATGATCCACGTTTCTACGAACTTTGCGATGAATATGGACTTTACTTGGTTGATGAAGCAAATATCGAATCGCACGGGATGGGCTACGGAGCCGAATCGCTGGCAAAATACAGCAACTGGCACGAACAGCACATGTTCCGCACGGTAAATATGTTTGAAAGAAGTAAAAACCACGCGTCCGTTATTTTCTGGTCGCTCGGAAATGAAGGTGGAAACGGCATCAATTTCGAAGCAACTTACGACTGGTTGAAATCAAAAGACACGCGTCCTGTGCAGTATGAACGTTCTGAATACAGCTACAATACAGATGTAATTTGTCCGCAGTATCCTTGGCCGAGCAACATCGAAAGCTACGGTAGAAATACTTCCAATAATCGTCCGTACATTGCAAGCGAATACGCACATGCGATGGGAAATAGTATGGGAAATTTCAAAGAATACTGGGATATTATTGAGAAATACGACAATCTGCAAGGCGGATTTATCTGGGACTGGGTAGATCAAGGATTGGCAGAAAAAGACGAGCAAGGCAATGTCTACTGGAAGTGGGGCGGTGATTACGAACCATCCGATTTCTGGTCAAAACTTGGCATTCCGAAAGATAATAACTTCTTGATGAACGGAATTTTGCGTCCGGATCGAGTGCCGCAGCCGGAATATTTTGAAGTGAAAAAAGTGTATCAGCACATTAAATTCAATGTAATCAGCCGCATTGCCGGAAATTACGAAATTAAAAATGGCTACTATTTTACTAATCTGGACAAATTCAATTTCCGTTGGGAAGTAAAAGGAAATGGTAAAACGGTTCTCAGCGACGATATTCTTCGTCCGGATGTCGAGCCGGGTCAAAGCATGACTTTCAACGTAGATTATTCTAAATTTGAGAAAGTACCTGGAACTGAATATTTCCTATACATCACAGCTACTACGGCCGAGGATTGGGGATTGGTTGCCAAAGATTTTGAATTAGCTTACGAGCAATTTGATATGCCTTTCAATGCGGTTTCTACTGCCAAAACGGACATTAACTCAATGGGAAAACTGACTGTGGCTCAAAATCCCTTGAACATTACCATTACGGGAGAAAATTTCTCTGTAGTGCTAAATCGTATTTCAATGAACTTGTCGAGCTACACAATCAACGGTGATAATATGCTCACCGGAGCAAATCCGAATTTCTGGCGTGCACCTACTGACAACGATTTAGGTTACGGAAATGGTTTCCTCTTCAGAGATAAACGCTGGCGTGATGCAGCAAACTCAAAATCGAATAAAGTCAGCACGTACAAAGTAATTTCGGATAAAGAAGTGGAAGTAACATTTAATTACACGCTGACGAACGGCAATGGAAATTACAAAACTGTTTACACCATTCTTGGAAACGGCGAAATGACGGTAGATAACTCCTATACTTTCACGGGAGGAACAAATTCTGTACTTCCACGTTTCGGGATGCAGTTTGAAGTAAAAGAAGGTTTGGAAAATGTGAAATATTTTGGTCGCGGACCGAATGAAAACTACTGGGACAGAAAATCCGGTTCGATGATTGATCTGTACGAAAGCACAGTAGATCAGATTTATTTTGCTTATCCTACACCGCAAGAGAACGGTAACCGCTCAGACACTCGCTGGATGTCAATCACAAACAACGCCGGTGATGGCTTACTCTTTAGCGGAGATAAAACCTTTGATTTTAGTGCCATGCACTACACGATTGATGATTTAACACAATCGCAGAATTATTACGGCGAAAAACACCTGAACGAGCTGACAAAAACGGACAAAACACAGTTAAACATCGACTACAAACTGACAGGCGTGGGTGGTGTGCATTCCTGGGGATATCACACTATGCTGGATAATTACAAACTTCAGCCCGGAAACTACGCTTACAAATTCAAAATCAGCCCGATAAAATCCGGCGACGATCCATTTGAAATGAGTCAGCGCAGCTACGAATACGGCACAGGTTTATTCCACGCTGAGTTAGAACAACTAAATGCTTATCCAAATCCGGTAACCGACGTTTTGAATGTGCAATTGCCAGAAAATTTGAACGGTGAAGCCAATTTACAAATTCTGGATGTAAGCGGAAAAGTGGTAAAAACAGTTGCGGTTTCACAAGATGCTGGTAGTTTGATGAAAGTGGATTGCAGCGGATTGGAAAAAGGGATTTACGTCCTGTTTATCCAAAGCGCGCAAAGCAAAAGTCAAGTGCTGAAGATAACAAAACTATAAAATCATAAAATTTGCCTCGGGATTTTCCTGAGGCATTTTTTTACTCAGACTTAGTCAAATAAATTTCATATATTCTCAGTTTTTTCCTATTTTTGTAAAATATTTTAAGACCGGATTTCAATGGAAAAAATTATCATTCTCGATTTTGGGTCACAGACCACACAGCTTATTGGGCGCCGATTGCGCGAGCTAAATGAATATTGTGAAATAGTTCCTTACAACAAATTTCCCGAAGATACCACCGATGTAAAAGGTGTAATTCTTTCCGGAAGTCCTTATTCGGTTTACGATCCGGCAGCTTTCAAAGTCGATCTGAACGAAATTCGTAAGAGATTTCCACTTTTGGGGATTTGCTACGGAGCGCAGTTTTTGGCATACAGCTCCGGTGGAAAAGTGGAGCCGGCCGGTAGTAGAGAATACGGTAGGGCCATTCTAAGCGATATTAAGAGCGGCGATGAACTCTTCAAAGGCGTTCACATCGGTTCGCAAATCTGGATGTCGCACGGCGATTCTATCACTAATTTGCCGGAAGGATTTAATAAGATTGCCAGCACAAAAGATGTTGATATAGCTGCATTCCGCATCGAAGGCGAAAAAACCTGGGGTGTACAGTTTCATCCGGAAGTTTTTCATACTTCAGAAGGAATGATTTTATTGGAAAATTTCCTGAATATTTGCGGTTCTACTAAAAACTGGTCGCCTGCTTCGTTTATTGAAAGCACGGTGGCTGAGTTGAAAGAAACTATCGGAAATGACAAAGTGGTTCTTGGACTTTCAGGAGGCGTGGATTCGTCAGTTACAGCAATGCTTCTGCACAAGGCAATCGGTAAAAATCTGACTTGTATTTTTGTAGATCACGGCTTGCTTCGCAAAAATGAATTTGAGAATGTTTTGAACGATTACGAGCATCTTGGATTAAACGTTATCGGCGTAGATGCCAAAGAATATTTCTATGGAAAATTGGCCGGTGTAAGTGATCCGGAGAAAAAACGTAAAATTATCGGTGCCGGATTTATTGATGTATTCGATGCCGAAGCACATAAAATAAAAGACGTAAAATGGCTTGCTCAAGGTACAATTTATCCGGACGTGATTGAGTCGCTTTCCATCACCGGAACAGTGATAAAATCGCACCATAATGTAGGTGGATTGCCTGAAAAAATGAACTTAAAACTGTGTGAGCCGCTTCGTTTACTTTTCAAAGATGAAGTTCGCAGAGTGGGATATGAGCTTGGAATGATGAGTCATTTGTTGAAACGTCATCCTTTCCCGGGGCCGGGACTTGCCGTGCGAATTTTGGGTGAAATCACACCAGAGAAAGTGCGTACGCTGCAAGATGCCGATGATATTTTTATCACAGCATTGAGAGATTGGAATTTGTACGATAAAGTTTGGCAGGCAGGCGTAATCTTGCTTCCGGTACAGACAGTCGGCGTAATGGGCGATGAGCGCACCTACAAAAACGCAGTAGCGCTTCGTTCTGTGACTTCCACTGATGCAATGACAGCCGATTGGGCGCAGCTGCCATACGATTTCCTTGCCAAAGTATCCAACGATATTATCAACAAAGTAGAAGGTATCAATCGGGTAGTGTACGATATCAGTTCCAAACCACCAGCAACGATTGAGTGGGAATAGTAAAAACTGTTTCTTGGAAAAAATAGAATAAAGTTGGTGATTTTCATCAACTTTATTTTTAAATCAAACTCATTTCTAATTTTCTAACTAATGATTGATACACATTCACATATTTATTCTGAAGAATTTGACACAGATCGAAGTGAAACTATTCAGCGTGCAAAAGAGGCAGGAATTGAAAAAATAATTCTGCCGAATGTCGATTCTGAATCTTTTCAGCGAATGATTGATTTGGAGGCTGCTTATCCGGATTATTGTTTCGCGGCAATCGGACTGCATCCCACCAGCGTGAAGGAAGATTATTTGCATGAGTTGGAATTGGTTGAAAATGAATTGAAAAGAAGAAAATACATCGCGATAGGTGAGATTGGAATTGATTTGTATTGGTACAAAACGTTTTACAAAGAGCAGGTTTTTGCTTTTCAAAATCAGGTCGAATGGTCGCTGGAATACAATCTCCCGATAATTATTCATGTTCGTGATTCGCATGATGAAACAGTCAAAGCTTTGAAACCTTACGAAGGAAAAGGATTGCGCGGCGTTTTTCATTGCTTTACCGGAGGAAAAAAAGAAGCCGATGAAATTTTCGCCTTAGGAGATTTCAAATTAGGTATTGGAGGCGTTGTGACTTTTAAAAATTCCAGTTTGGCTGAAAATCTGAAAGAAATTCCCTTAGAAAAACTCATCCTGGAAACCGATTCGCCTTATTTGGCGCCTGTGCCTTATCGTGGCAAGCGAAATGAACCGGCTTATGTGATTTTGGTAAGAGATAAACTAGCTGAAGTGTACGCTAAATCAGCTGAAGAGATAGCGGAGATTACAACAAAAACAGCAAACGCGTTATTTTTTGTGTAAGATTGAAAGTTTTTTTCTATCTTTGTGCTCCCAAAAGGAAATTAGGAGAGGTGCTCGAGTGGTCCTGACGAAGCGAGCTTGTCAGGATGCTGACATTTATCGTCAGCATTGAAGAGGCACGCTTGGAAAGATTTTACAGATTGAGATGTTTTGTGTGTATATTTTATATTCTAAAGCATTTAATCGATTTTATATAGGCCAGACCAATGATATTGATGATAGGCTAAGCTATCATAATTCTGGATAAGTAAAATCAACTTCGCCTTATATTCCTTGGAAATTAGTAGGTTTTTTAGAGAAATCAACCAGAAGTGAAGCTGTGATTTTAGAGAAAAAATTAAAAAATCTATCTACAATCAGGTTGAAAGAATTTATAAAAAAGTATCTTAATGACGAAAGTTGTTAAGATTGAGATGTTAGGAGAGGTGCTCGAGTGGTTGAAGAGGCACGCCTGGAAAGCGTGTATACCCCTAAAGGGTATCGCGGGTTCGAATCCCGCTCTCTCCGC
>CAZCIU010000050.1:0-18459 GCA_964498765.1 uncultured Paludibacter sp.
AGAAACTATTCAAACCAATAGCTAATAATTCTACCTGCCATCTTAAAAATAATCGCGGCGAAGTGAAAAACTCACTTCGCCGCTTTCAAAAAATCACCACAAACATAAACAAACTGAAATCAAATCATATCTTGCAATATGATATTTCTTTTATCTTCTTGAGCCACCGCTGCTGCGTCCGCTGCTCATGCTTCCTGATGAAGATGATGAGCTTCTGCTCGGTGAACTGAATGAACCACTACTTCTTGAAGAGCTTGAACTGCTTCTGCTAGGAGAGGAAATAGATCCACTGCTTGAGCTTCTGCTCGGTGTGCTGTATGAGCCGCTGCTTCTTGAGCTAGAACTTCTGCTTGGAGTACTGTAGGAGCCGCTGCTTCTACTTGACTGTGTGCTTCGAGGAGTTACAGATGAGTTTCTACTTGGCTGACTAGGCTGGCTGTAAGTAGAAGATCTGCTTTCGCTGCTTCTAGGTGCCACTGTAGAATTTCTACTGCTTCCGTTATTTCTTGCAGGTTGATCATAAGATCCTCTGCTAGGAGTTGAAACGGAGCCTCTTTGGTTGCTTGAAGAACCTGAGCGAACGCCGGAACTGCTATTCCTTGTTGGCTCTTGTGAGCGAGTTTGAGTAGAGCGCTGGTTGTTCCATTGCTGACTATTTCTTACTGCTCCTGTGCTTCTTACTGCACCACTGGAGTTTCTAGTGTTAGTGTTGGTGCGTACGCCTGCATCAGTACCTCTGGTAGTAGAATTGGTGCGTACACCGCTTTGGTTATTACGAGTGCTGTTAGTGCTTCTCGCGTCTGAGTTGCTTCTTACAGCGCTGCTGTTTCTTTGTGTGTTAGCTCCACGTACTTGAGAGTTGTTTCTGCTGTTAACAGCCGAACGACTGTCTGAACTGCGAACTAAATCTCTGTGGTTGCTGATATTACTTCTCGAAGAGTTACGGCTTGCAAACGAGCGGTCCGGATTGGCTCTTGAGTAGTCGCTTCTACTTACTTCTCTGCGCATTTCGTTGTAGCTATTGCTTCTTACACGGTCAGAGTAATTGTAAGTGTGGTTGTAATTGTTACAGAAAATGTTGATATTGTTTACATAAACTCCCACTGGATACGGGCGCCAATAGTTCCAATACGATGGGTAGTAGCCCCAGTAGTACGGAGAATACCATCTGTGGTATCTTGGTCCCCAGAACCAGGAGAAAATAGAAGGAGTATAAACATAAACCGGCTCGATGATGTAGTATGGACCGTAGATGTACGGATCGCCAATTACTTGTACGTAATGTCTGCGGTTGTTTCTACGTTCTACAACGATTGAAGCAACATCCTGAAATACATCGTGACCAACTACTGCCTGCAGTACTACCAGGTGGGTACTTCCTTTGGAAGTTTCAATTACACGAAGGTAATCTACCTGTCCGTCCATATTCAGGTCAAGGTTGTTGATACCGGTGTTATAGTCATTGACTCTTCTTTCAAATTCTTCCAGATCACGAGAATCTGCAAAAACATTCGCTACTGCCCGTAAGTCCAAGTTGTAGCTTATATCTGAATTCTCAGCTTGCACTGTCACATTTCTGTTTGAGTAGCGAGAATTTCTACCATAGTCATCATAATCGTCGTAGCCGTATGATTGTGCGTAAGTGGAGCATGAAGATAGTAATAAGGCTGAAACTACGAAGGCCAACATGCTTGTAAATCTAGTTTTCATAGTTGTGTGTATTGTAAAGTGAATGAATAAATTTTAATCTTTTTACCTCGAGTACCCTTTGAAAAACAATATTCGTGCCAAACAAAATCGGATGGTGTTAATATTTTGAAAATAAGAATGTTAAGAGAGGTGTTTTGGAATGCTAAAGTTACTTTAGAATTTTGTAACTTAAGTTTAACATTCGGTGCAAAACTAATGAAACTTACTGAGTGTTAGAGTTAAAGATTTGTTAAGAATCTAAAAAGTGGAGCAATTAAAGAAAAATTTCTTTAATTCCTTTTCTGTCTCGAAATATTGTAGTAATTTTGTACTCCGAAAATTAGGATATACAACAAAAAAAATAAATCAATTAAATTTTATCAAATGGCAAATTTAGATTTAAGCAAGTATGGAATTCAAGGTGACATCGAGATCCTTCACAATCCAACTTACGAAGAGTTATTTCAAGCTGAAATTGATCCTTCAAACCAAGGTTTTGAGAAAGGCGTATTAACTGCTACAGGTGCTGTAGCTGTTGATACCGGTAAGTTTACAGGTCGTTCTCCTAAAGACAAATTCATTGTTATGGATGACACTACAAAAGATACACTATGGTGGGATGGTACTATCAACAGACCAACTACTCCGGAAGTATTTGACCACTGTAAAGACCTTGTAACTGCACAACTTTCTACTGCTAAAAAACTTTACGTTGTAGATACATTCTGCGGAACCAACGAAGATACTCGCATGAAAGTGCGTTTCGTGATGGAAGTAGCATGGCAAGCACACTTTGTGACTAACATGTTTATCCGTCCTTCTCACTACGAATTGGCTAACTACGGTGAACCAGATTTCGTTTGCTTGAACGGTTCTAAAACCAGCAATCCTAACTGGAAAGAACAAGGATTGAACTCTGAAGTATTTACTTTGTTTGATCTAACTCGCAAAATGCAGGTTATCGGCGGTACATGGTACGGCGGTGAGATGAAAAAAGGTATTTTTGCCCTTATGAATTACTACTTGCCACTTCGCGGTATTGCTTCTATGCACTGCTCGGCAAACGTAGGTGCAGAAGGCGACGTAGCTATTTTCTTCGGTCTTTCAGGAACTGGTAAAACTACACTTTCTGCTGACCCAAAACGTTTCTTAATCGGTGACGACGAACACGGCTGGGACGACCACGGAGTATTTAACTACGAAGGTGGTTGCTACGCAAAAGTGATTGATCTTGAAAAAGACAAAGAACCAGATATCTGGAGAGCTATCCGCAGAGATGCATTGCTTGAAAACGTAACTGTAAAAGAAGACGGAACTCCTGACTATACAGCTGCTGCTTCAAAAACAGAAAACACACGTGTTTCTTATCCAATCTATCATATCAGCAAAATCGTTACTCCTTCACGTGCAGGACACGCAAGCAAAATCATTTACTTGTCAGCTGACGCATTTGGAGTATTGCCTCCGGTATCTATTTTGGACGAAAAATCAGCTCAATACCACTTCCTGTCAGGATTTACTTCCAAATTGGCCGGAACAGAACGCGGTATTACTGAGCCGGTTCCTTCTTTCTCACCTGCATTTGGTGAAGCTTTCTTGACGCTACACCCAACTATGTACGCAAAAACATTAATTGGAAAAGCACAAGAACACAATGCAAAAGTTTACCTGGTTAACACAGGATGGAACGGAACAGGAAAACGTATTTCGTTGAAAAATACACGTGCAATCATCGATGCTATCATCGACGGTTCTATCGAAAATGCTCCAACGAAACACATTCCAATCTTGAACTTGGTTGCTCCAACAGCATTGAACCACGTAGATACAGAAATTCTTGACCCACGTGATACTTACGCTGACGTTGCTGAATGGGAAACAAAAGCAAAATCACTTGCTGCTAAATACATCAAAAACTTTGAGCAGTATTGCGATAACGACGATGCAAAAGCATTAGTTGCTTCTGGTCCTCAATTGTAAGCATCTTCAATGAATATTTTATAAAAAATAATCATACAATAAATAAAAATCCCGCTTCAAATCAGAAGCGGGATTTTTTTGTGTTAACACCTGACAGGTTTTCAAAACCTGTTAGGTGATTATTAAAGTGCAATTATTTCTTTGTCATAAACTTTTTTGTCAGGTATTTACGCACCGGAATATCGTAAAGTTTCAGTGCCAGATAAGCAAGAATAATATTCCCAACCACTAAAATCACGGCTACATGCCAGGTTTCTGCGAATGTAAGTTCGTTTTTCCAAACCCAGGAATAGAATAAGTACATAAACGGATAATGCACCATATAGAGCGGATAGGAAATGTCACCCATAAATTTACACAGGCGTGTGGTGAATTTATCGGTTGTTTTGCCGGATGCTCCAAGATAAACAAGGAACGGGAAAATAAGAATTGTAACTATAGCATCGTAAATTCCATTTGCCCAAGGTGTTTTTTCGCCGGTGATGTAAGGCATCGAAAGCAATACAACAATAGCTAAACTGCTAATCCAGAATGCTCCTTTGATTTTGACCGGCTTAAATACGCGTGACATTAACAAACCGGCAGAAAACGCAAACATCAATCTGAGCATTCCACCCAGGAAATTATGATCTAAAAGCGACCATCCAACTCCTAAATGTCCAAATCCTGAAAGATTACCAATGGCAAAATACGCCAAACCAATTCCGGCAACTGCCACAAGAACGGTCAGGGCTTTGGTTCCCATCCGACGAATGATAAGTGCATAAAGTATATTGCCTATATATTCAAAAAACAGCGACCAAGTCGGTCCGTTGAGAGGGAAAATTTCGGCATTTCCACGCACTTCATAGCCTGCACCCGGATATGCCGGAATAAGGAAAAGACTGAGAAGCGTGGCAAGCATAACCATGGAAATTGGAGTAGGCGAGCCGTCCCATTTTTCGCTGCCTTGAATTAAGAATGTGATGGCACCCAGCACAAAACCCATTACAATCATGGGATGCAGACGAATTAAACGACGCTTGAAGAAGTCTTTTATACTCATTTTTTGCCAGCGGTCGTCATAAGCATAACCAATTACGAAACCGGAAAGGATAAAGAAAAAATCCACAGCCAGATAGCCGTGGTTAAATTTTTGGTCATAAGGACTGGTAGCAAATGCCTCGAAAACGTGGTAAAAAATAACCATCAAAGCAGCAACTCCACGTAGTCCGTTTAGGATTTCATAGTGCGGCTTACTGTCCGAAAAGGCAGATGCAGAAATTTGTGGTTTTGTCATACGTAAAAAATTCGGAGTGTTATAAATGCATTCTTTTTTAAAGAATTACAAATGTACAAAAAATGCTCTTACTACAGGGATTGTACAGCATTTTTTAAGATGTCTTTTGTCCTTGATTGAGATGTGATGTGAATGTCTTGATCTAAAACTTCCATCGTAGCAAAAATCTGAAGTCTGTTTTTCGGTTTCCAAGTATTTCCTCGTTTCCGCTGCTTTGCGAACTGCGACCATCGGCATAAACTGTTTGAGCCAGTTTCAGCCATAGTGAAAGTTTTTCACCGATATCATAACGTGCGTTGAGGTAATATCGGCTTCCAAGTCCGTAGTTCATCGGAAAAGAAAAGGCGTAAAGTACATCGCGTTCATACACGTAGATGCGGTTGTTGAAGTTTTGCGCATCAAAAACCTGGAAGCGAGCATTGATATTGAGTGGAATTTTCTCAAAACTGTAAGCCACATCCTGCAATGCCGAAAAACCATAAGTCGCTTTGGCAGGTCCGGCTTTGAAACCGTTGGCGTCCAGCTGATTTCTGAAACTAAATCGCCCGAAGGAATAATTTAGCAAATAGCGAGCTTGCCATTTGGGTTGCTCGCTAATTACGGCTAATGTATTCACTGTATCAGTGAAGTTTCGGGCATTTTCTTCAAACTTAAATCGCCAGTACATATTTACATTGCGCCGCGGAAAATAATCCACTTGAACCAAATAATCCTTTCCAATCGAAGGAGCGTCCACGCCAAACTTTGGCCAGGGAAATTTGTAACTATCGATGTATGCAGAAACTTTCCAGTACTTTATCGGGCGAACTTCTGCTCCGATATAAAGTCCGGTTTCGTTGTTTACACGTGAAGATTCGGAGAATGTGCGTGAAAAAAGCACGTCGTATTCTTTCGAGAAATAACGATGCAAAGCCACCAAACTTACACGCGAAATCGGATTGAAATTCATGCCATTAAGTGTAGCAACTGCAGAATTATCAGAAATGGCTGTTTCTCCAAAGAAATTTATCTTTTGCCAGCGTGCGCGGTAGTTGAGGCTTGCTGCCCATTGCTCTTTTCCACTGAAGTAAAATCGATTGTAAATTGCCGGGCGAGGCTCTAAATTATGGTCAAAATGGTTGTAAAATGCAGTTGCACCTACCTGAAACCATTGATGAGTAAATGTGGCATTTCCACCGATTACTTGTTGTACGACGGTATTTTTCTTTTCCAAATCACTGATGGTACGATGAATTCCGGTCTGAATAATGGATGCAAAGCTGCCGTTAATGGTGTCGCCGTCAATTTTCTTTCTTGAATAAAATGCTGTCAAATCTAATTTTCCAAGCTTGATAGTTGCTCCGGCTCCTCTGAAAATGTCGTATTCAGCGGTAGAGCTAAATTTCTTCAAACCCGTGGAGCGAGAAGTAACTTGCATCACGTAAGAGGATTTTCCCATCGAAAAATCTGTGCGCAATACCAAACCCTGCCCAAAATTGGCTCTGAAATCTCCCAGAACCAAGGTTTTCAGCCTTCCCATGTTTTTCAGCTCAAAGAAAGCTGAATAAAAGTCGTAACCTTTGTTATGCTCACCCCAAAACTGCTCTCCGGCATCTTTTTCGGCAGTTAGGCCAAACTGAATTTTATCTCTGTATCTAAAACGGTATTTTAAGTGGTTGTAAAAAGGATCTCCTACGTATTTTTTGCTGTTTTTATCTTCCGCCTGATTGTCCTCTTCGGGTAAAAATCGGTAGCCTTCTCTGGTTTCCATACCTCGGTCCAGTCTGAAGAAAATTTCATTTTTTCCATATTTGAACACGTTTTTCATGTTCAATGTTTCTTTCACTGGAATGGCATCACCCAAACTGATAAAATGCAGCATCCTGCGTATGTCCGTCATATCCAGACCATCGATTAGTTGCAGTTCGTAGATAGTTTCTAAAGGCGTATTTCGGTAGAGATAATGCAGGATATTGTCGATTTGAACTTCAGAAAGAAACTGCAGTTTATCCAATTCTTCTTTGTTGGTATTGTTCAGATTTATTGGATTTTCGGTCAAAGCAATCAAATCGTCGTAAAAATTGGTGAAGTCAATTTCCACTTCCGACTCCTCTGAAAGTTGCTCGTAAATATCTGCAATAATCTGCTCGGCAGACATCACAACGTCCTGTGCAACCATTTTCAGTGGGAAAAGTATTAGAAAGGAAAGTATTATTTTTTTGAAAAGTTCCATAATCATGAAATTATCATACAGCGTATTTCAGTTTTTGTCAGGTTTTATCCAATTAAAAAAGTCTTGTCTTTAAAAATCCAATCTTATTAGAATTTATATTTCAAATTTGCAATCGTATTAAGTCCGAGTAACGGATGTAATTCGCCATTCAGATTGAAATGAAATCCGCCCAAATGCAAACCTAAACCTATGGCGGGAACCAGATAATCGCTTCCATACGCACCCAGTTTCACAGTCAAATCCTTAATCATAGTATATTCAAATCCGGTTGCGTAGCGGAAATTGCTGCTCACTTCTTTGTCAATTTGCGTGAGCCATTTCAGATTATCTGCAAAAGCATAATTCGCTCCGATACTGAAAATCGAAGGAATTCGCTTTTCAGTAAATTCAGTTTTTATATTCGTCTGAAATGGATTAAAGGTATGAAAACCAACTGTTAACTTCGGGAAAATACTGGAAGCAACTCCAAACTGCGCCAATACTGCTCCGCGGTAACGACTTTCGTCGGCTGCATGAAAATAAGCTGTATAATAATCAAACTGCACGCCCATGGAAAATTTATCGCCAAAATTTCGGGCAATTCCCAGTCCGGCAAGCATTTCATTGTAAATAGAATATCCGTGATAGGAAAAACTCAGGCCGACATTCACAAAGTTGGCATTGAAGCCTGCCTGAACACTTTTGGTGCTGAGTTCGTTCAGCATATAGCGGTTTTCATATTGCATAGAAAATTCCATTTTTTCAATATGCGCCAAAGCCGGAATATTGTGAAATGCATTCCATTCATCAAGTACAGCTACCGAAGTATTGGCGATGGAAGTGGAGAAAGGGACGACCGGGGCGATTTGTGAAAAACCGAAGGATGCACCAGTCAGAAGCAGAAAACTCAGAACCGTTTTTTGAAGTTCAAAAGTCGTGAAAATACCGGTTTTGAGATTATAGAACGAGGCTTTTTGTTTAAGATAGCTCTTAAAAGGCAGTTTCATAATTCTAAGATTTATTGTCAATGTTGATATTTTTTCAAATATATAAATATTAAGTATAATATCCTAAAATAATTTGGAATAAAACTTGTTGTATTATTGTATGATGCCAAAGTTTGATTAATTTTGTATCATCATTTTATATGAAAAGAATTCTACTTTTAATACTTGTTGCTGCTGTAAGTTTCTTAAATACAAAGACTTATTCGCAGGAAAATATAGACATGTCTGTACCCGGAACACGTCCGACTTCGTATGCCTTGATGGAAAAAGTGATTGAAAATGGGGATACTTTGTTTGTGGAAACGCTGCGGACGCTGTATGTTTATCCGCCATTGGTATTTAAAAGCAAAAATCAGGAGAAATTCTACTGGCGTACCGTGCGCGATGTGAAAAAAGCATTGCCGTATGCGCGACTTGCCACCATGGAAATCAATAAGTTAAACCGGGAATTGTTTCTGATGTCGAATGATGCTGAGCGTAAAAAACACATCAATCAATTTCAAAAAATGATTTTCAGAAAATACGAAAAACCGCTTCGTAACATGACTGTAAATCAAGGTAAAATGTTGATTAAACTAATTGACCGTGAGCATGATATGAATTCTTACGAACTAATCAGGGCTTATAAAGGTGGAATGCCGGCTGTTTTTTGGAATACGGTTGCGAAGTTCTTTGGATCTGACTTAAAAAGCGAGTATGATGGCTCGGACAAAGATCGGATTGTGGAGCGCGTAGTGACTTTGGTGGATGCCGGGCAGCTGTAATTCTGAACGTATCTTTGACTAACTTTCCGCAGTCAGCACTTCTTCATTTCTTCTGTAATAATACACCAAACCATATTTTTGGCACTTCTGAAGCTTGTTGTAAGGCGTTTCGTCTTTATAAAATTCCTCCACTTGATTCCAAATATCCAGAATTATTGCATCGCCGCTTTGGCGAAGTTTGACTAATTCCTCCCAATTTCTGTTGGTCGTAGCCTGGTAAAGTCGCTGTGTGGATTTATATTCCTTGAAAACCTCATAATGTACCTGCACCTTTGCAATGGTAGGATTGTAAATGGGCGACCCGCCGTTTCTGACGCGCTCGTTCTCACCTTCAATAATGCTTTGTCCCCATTGCTGAATGGATGCTTCGGTCGATAAATCCGGCACATTGTGAATTTCCGGATCCAGATTGTAGTAAAGTTTATGCTCTTTTTTGATGTCTCCGCGAATAACTGCCAGATTGAAAACCTGGATAAAATGCGAAATATACATGCGAGCGTTGTAGAGCACTTGCTGGTATTGCTTATTGGCATTCACCTGACTTTCAAGCGTTTGTTTGTAGAGCATCATTTGCTTTTCGAAAAGCATCAAAAAATTCTCCGCTTCGCGCACAGACTTAAATGTGATAACTTGCTCGTTAAAAGTTTGCTGGCCGGCTGCTTTTATAGCTGCACGAAAAGCCCGAAGTCGGGCTTGATCAGTATTTGGCAGTCGGCGATAAGGCATAAATCAGAAATAAATATAATTAAATAGTGGATTTTTATTCGCTTTTACAAAAATACAAAATTAATCGTCTCTTGACATTAATTTTTCAGCTAATTTTCGCAATTCCTGTTTTCTGCTTTCGTCCACTTTCACATTATCCAGATGCAAAGTGGCTTTGTCGAAGTAAAACTTCATTTTGTTTTCACAAATCTCTTTTACTCCCAGCTTGTTGTAAAGTGCCGTTACGGCTTTGATTTTTTCATCTTCCCGCTGCGGTTCTTCGTTTTCTAACCAGCTTTCAAGTTCCTTTCTGTCTGTGCCTTCTGCTTTTTCCAACGCATTGATCAGCATATACGTCTTTTTATTGCAAAGGATATCGCCGCCGATTTTTTTACCAAAACTGGCTTCGTTGCCATATACATCGAGTAAATCGTCTTTCAGCTGAAATGCCAAACCGATATTATTCCCAAAGTCGTATAAATTCTGCGCGTCTTCATCATCTGCACCGCCAATTAAAGCCCCAATCTGACATCCGCCAGCAATGAGTATCGCAGTTTTCAAGCGAATCATTTCCAGGTAATCATCCGAAGTAACTTTGTCGCGGCTTTCAAACTCCATATCAAATTGCTGACCTTCACAAATTTCGGCTGCAGTTTTTGAGAAAATATCCAGTACCTTTTTCAAATGGGAAACAGGCGTTTCAGTCATCCATTTGTAAGCCTCAATTTGCATCACATCACCCGTCAAAATAGCCGTATTGTCGTCCCATTTTTTGTGAACAGTTGGCTGTCCGCGTCGCACATCGGCACGATCCATTATGTCGTCGTGCAGCAGCGTGAAATTATGAAAAATCTCCAGTCCGATAGCCGGTTTCATAGCCTGCATTACGTCGCTTGAATACAGATTGCAAGCCATCAGCGTAACCGCCGGACGCACTCTTTTTCCGCCCAGAGAGAGGATATAACCGATTGGTTCATAGAGACCTTTCGGCTCTTTGCTCCAATTGATGTTGTCAATTTCGGAATTGATAAGTTGAAGTATTTCGTCGAATGATTTCATTTTCAAGTTGGTTTTATGAGTAGAAATATTTTCTCATTGCGCATTTCTTTTGTAAAAAAGATACTCACAAGTATAGAAAACAGATAAATGCGCTTTTAGTTGATGCGTTTAACTTATTTTCTAAAAATGGTCTTCGATAATGTCGGTCATTACCTCTTTTATGTCCAGACCGGCAGCATTCACTTGTTGCGGAATAAAGCTGGTAGCCGTCATTCCGGGTGTTGTGTTCACTTCCAGCAGATTGATTACACCATCTTTGATGATGTAGTCCACGCGAATAATGCCTTTGCAGCCCAAAATATCATAAATAGCTGCAGTGAGTTGCTGAATTCGTGCGGTCAATTCTTCTGAAATTCGAGCCGGGGTAATTTCTTCCGATTCACGGTTGTATTTTGCTCCAAAATCAAAGAATTCATTTTTGCTGATAATTTCTGTAACTGGCAGCACCACGGTTTTTGAGCGAGTTTTGTACATTCCGCAGGTAAACTCATTTCCTTCTACAAACTGCTCAATCAGCACTTCTTTGCCTTCGGCAAAAGCTGCCGCAATGGCCGGTTGGATTTGGTCAATTTCTTTTACTTTTGTTGTGCCGAAGCTACTTCCACCCACGTTTGGTTTGATAAAGCAGGGAAGTCCGATTTTCTCAAGCACATCTTCATCAGTAATGCTCTGTCCGGCGCGAAGTAATACGCTGTCGGCTACGCGAATACCAAAACCTTTCAGGTAATTATTGCACATAAATTTATCAAAGGTAAGAGCAGCAGCAAGCACTTCGCAGGTAGAGTAGGGCATTCTGATTAAGTCAAAATAGCCTTGCAGTATCCCGTTTTCGCCCGGTGTGCCGTGAATGGTGATGTACGCGAAATCGAAGTTTGTTTTTTCTCCGTTTCGTGTAAAACTGAAATCGTTTTTATCGATTGGCAGATTTTCGGTTTCAGAAATCTGTACGCTCCAATCTTTTCCTTTTATGCTTACAATGAAGCAATTGTATTTTTCTTTGTCAATAAAAGAATAAATTCCGGCTGCACTTTTCAGTGAAACCACTATCTCTGAACTATCGCCACCGGCTACGATTGCGATATTTTTTTTATTATTGCTCATATCGTGTTTAAAAAATAAATGAATATCCGTTCTAGCACATCAATTGCATAATGCTATTTACAGGTTGCATTAACTGCTATTGGTTCGGTGCTACGCACTTTAGCTATTAATAAAAATTCTTAACTACAAATAGTTTGGTGCTACGCACCTTAGCTATTAATGAAAATTCTTAGCTACAAATAGTTCGGTGCTACGCACCTTAGCTATTAATGAAAATTCTTGGCTACAAATAGTTCGGTGCTACGCACCTTTGTTATTAAATTAGAAGCTGCATAGCAGCGAACACTTTGTTGATTTCATTAAAATCGGTAATTATTTTATTTCAATCCGTATTTCTTTCTTTAAAGTCGGAGAAAATTTTATTATAGTCGGTATTTCATTCTTTAAAGTCGGTAAAACTTTCTTTATAGTCGGAAAATTTTTCTTTAAAGTCGGAAATTATTTTATATCAATCCGATTTTTTTTCTTTAAAGTCGGTAAATAGTTCTTGATAAGCGCTAAAAATTTCTTTAAAATCCGTATTTCCTTCCTTAAAAGCGGTAAATGTTTTATAGAAAAAATACGAGTTTGTTTTGAATATTATAAAACATTCTTTATTTCTTGCGGTCATTCAGCGTTGATTTGTGTGCTGAAACGACGCCATTTTTCTATCAATTGTGCCATATCATCGGGCAATTCACTTTCAAAAAACAGTTCTTCTCCGGACGTTGGATGTGTAAAACCCAGTGTTTTGGCATGCAGTGCCTGTCGCGGACAAAGCTCAAAACTATTTCTGACAAATTGCTGATACTTAGCTGTTCGGTTGCCTTTCAGGATTTCATTCCCGCCGTAGCGGTCGTCGTTGAAAAGCGTGTGTCCGATGTGCTTCATGTGCACCCGAATTTGGTGTGTGCGTCCGGTTTCCAGTCGGCATTCTACCAAAGTAACAAAGCCAAATCGTTCAAGGACTTTGTAATGTGTTACGGCGTGCTTAGCCAGTGGATTTTCTCCTTCAGGAAATACCGTGAAGAGCATTCTGTCTCGTGGATCACGTGCCAAAGCACCAACGATTGTCCCTTCATCGTCTTTCACATTTCCCCACACGAGTGCATTGTAGGTTCGTTTGGTGGTTTTGTCAAAAAACTGCTTTCCCAAATTGGTTTTTGCTTCGGCGGTTTTGGCAACAATAATCAGACCCGAAGTGTCTTTATCAATCCGATGCACCAATCCCAATCGCGAATCGTTGGCATCAAAGCCCGGCACATCCTTCAAATGCCACGCAATGGCATTGAGCAGCGTACCGTCAAAATTTCCAAATCCGGGATGAACTACCAGGTTTGGTTGTTTATTGACCAAAACAATGTCATCATCCTCGTAAACGATGTTGATGGGAATATCCTGCGGAATTATCTCGAAATTGGTAGGTGGATAAGCCAAAACGATGGAAATAGAATCTTTCGGTTTGACTTTGTAGTTGGATTTTACGGCTTTGCCATTCACCAGAATATTTCCGGCGTCGGCAGCATCCTGAATGCGATTTCTGGAAATGCTGGGCATTATATTCACCAAATACTTGTCAATGCGAAGCAAAGATTGGCCTTTGTCCACCTCAAAACGGTGATGCTCGTACATTTCCTGAGAAGTAGAAATATCATCAATCTCGTTTTCAGGCTCAATATCTTCTATATAATCGTTAATCACCGCAGCGCAACTAAAAGAATTCTTCGATGTCTTTGACTTTTTCTTTCTCTTTTTTCTCTACCGGTATAGATTTCGGTCTTGAAACCGGAATTTCAGCAGGAGCTTCTTCCAGTTTGCTACGATCTTTGGTCAGAAATAGGTCGATGGTGCTTCCGGCACCGGTAGCATCTCCCGGCTCAGGGCGTTGCTGATAAACGACGTAGGAATTCTCGTCGCCGTTTGGCTCTATATCATAAATTAAACCACCAATTAAGAAAGTAGAAGCATTGATAACTTCAGTGGCAGTATATAAATCTAATCCTCTCAATGACGGAACGCCGGTGGTTGCGGCACCGTAGCCATCGCCCACAACCAAAACAAGTGCGCCGCCTTCAGGCACTTTGCTGCCTTGAACCAGCGATTGTCCTTTGTATTTTACATCCAAAACCAAATCGCGGTATTCTGATGGAGCATATTGTACATTTGCAATGTTAATTCCGAGCGATTTTATCATAGCTTCCGCTTGTCGTACAGATACATCGCGAACATTCGGAACCAGGATTTGTCTTACCGATTTGGAATTAATAATCAAGTAGATTTTTCTTCCGGGCTTTACTATGCTTTTCGGTGAAGGATTTTGCTCAATGATAGTTCCCAATTGCTTGTTTCGCATAAAAACAGAGTCAATCACTTCGGCCTTCAGATTATGTCTGCGAAGCATGGTCTTTGCTTCTTCGATGCTTAAGCCTTTCAAATCGGGTACTTGCTCGGATTTCCCGTGTTTGGTATATATATTTATCAGAAATAGCGTAAGTAATATCAGACCAAAAAATGCCGCGAAAGCCAGAACGATATTTTTCACGATATATCCAAAAAATGTTTTGTTCCAAAAATTATCTTTTTTCTCCATAAATGCTGCAGATAAATTTAGTCATTTTCTATGTAGATGCAAAAGTAAATAAATTATTGAAGTTATTCAACCTTAGCTAAGTGAAAAAACGTAAAACGCATGAGATTGAGAACTTTAAAAACATTAAGGCCTATTCTCTCGAACGGGCCTTAACTCTCTCAGTGATAATTGAACCAAATTATTCTCTCAAATCACCATTAATCAAAACTATTTCTAATTATTTTCTACGATATGAGAAAAAATATAATCCTGCAAAAATTAATAATATCATAACACCTTCTCCAACCGGAGCGCCCTCAGGTGGTAGAAATCCATCATCCGGTTCATCTGTATTTCCTGTTAATCCATGCGATAAGACATCAGATGGTGATGGAGCAAGCATAGGAGCAGGAATTGAACTGATGCTAGATGAATAAGATCCGGCTCCCGTGGAAGCTATTGCGGCGCTTCTTTTACCATACGATTGATTATTGCTTGACAATAATATCGTTTGGTTGGAATAAATCCTCTTTTCATTGTTTGAGTTATCAGCTCTGTATCCCGATGTTCTGTTAGTCTTATTGTCAGAAGATCTTATGTCGTAAAATGATAAATTAGGTGAACTAATCAAATTAGACATATCTACAGGAGAAATTGCTCCATTTCCCAAATCCTGATTATTAGATTTTCCTCTGTGTTTAGAAGCTTTATACTTCGGAAGGTCAAATCCATTCTCATTTTTGCTAAAATTTAATTGATTATCCTGATTAGGAATAATTAATTTTCCATCCAGCATGTATGATGGAGATTTTGATTTGTCTATGAGATCTGCAAAGTACATAAATCCACCACCTAATACAATGATTGAAGTGAGTGTAATTAACAGCAACTTTATTTTAATATTTGTATTCATTGTAAACTCCTTTCTTAATAAATTTCATAATTAATTATTGCGCAATAACTTTAATCTGATTGCGATAACTTGCTGTTTTCGCTTCGATAATAAATACTCCTTTTTTCAGGTTAATCTTTTTGTTGGTAAATCCTACCGGCATTGCACTTTCGTAGATTAAGCCACCGGCTACATCGTAAATGCTTATGGTTCCTGTTTCGTTACCACTATTCATTACGCTAAGTTTTTTAGCTTTATCGTAAGAAATGCTAATTGGACTATCGGTATCATTATCGTTGACATTAGTAGTAATTTTTCCATTGATTAAGAAACGAGCTTCAGGGCTGCCAGCTGATGCTGAGAAGCGAATAGAACCTCCATCAGTGATGTCGCTTGTAATACCGGTTTCCAAGTCAGTAATTGTAAGATTATTATAAGCTCCATCCATATCCTGGAAGTGGAATTTAAGCGTAAATTCAGATTCCTTTGTTCCATTATAGAAACCTAAGATTGTTCCACTTAAATCACTATCACTATTTACCTGGAAACGATCGGTGCCTTCAAGCACATAGATTTGCGCATCTGTTTGAGTACGGAGTTTATATCCATCCCATCCATTGTCAAAGTTTTTAGTCGTGTTTGGCACAGTCAGTAATTGTACTCTGTCCACACCGTCAGAAGCATGCACATCCACTTTTAGCAACGGATATTTATCCGATTGTTTTGCATTTCCGTCAACTCCTTTGGCTAACATTGGTTGAGTTGTTGTAGTGTTTATTGTTGCTATATCTTTTACGAGTCTTGAGTAGTTGAAATTGAATTGGATATCACTATTAGCAACGTATCCTACATCGGCATTTTTCAGTCTGCGTACCATAAATCCATTTAAGGATGGAATTTGATAAATACCCAGAGTTGGAGCTGATTTGAATGGAACAGAATAGAATGTTCCTTTATTGCCTACATTGTTTTCTCCAAAGTTAGTAGCTAACCACTGGTCACGACTTCCTGTATTGTACAGATAGATGGTGCCTTCCAGATTATCAAAATCGTCCACTTCTAATTTATTGATATTAATTGGAGCCACATACGAGTTGGCAATGATGTAGTTTCCACGGTAATATACTCCGGAAGTAAAACCAAGATTACCGGTTGTAAAATCACCAACGTTTAGAATTCCTTTAAATTCATAGATACCAGGATCAGTATTTAAGGTCGGTTGCACTACTTCATACCCTGCAAATGGAAGCATCGGACTATTCAAATTTACGTCATCCCATTTGTCTCCAATGTCAGATGCATCATTTTTAGCCTCATTGTATTTACGGATGAGAACATGGTTAAGTGGACCGTATTTGCTTCCAGATACTAGTGGACCAAATACACTAAATGGAGTTGCTGCCTGTACCGGCGAACCAATATACTGCCATTCGCGAGGATAGGTTCCTGTAGCAACTTTTTGTGATTTGGAGTCATATTCTACCGTAGCTTTTACATTTAAGTTAGAAGTTGGAGTAGTAAATATTAAAGCTCCATTTCCTTTCGTAAGCTGGGACTTGATTACCAGTTGATCTTCATTTCCGGTATTTGCAACTTTGCTTACTACCAATGTTTTTTCTACAGGAATAATTACTTTCTTTTTCGATTCGGTCTCGTTGGTCAGATTGCCAATCCTTCTGTTAATATCCAGCACTAAGTCGTTAATAGCCTCACTTGTAAAGTTGTCTGCTGTAGCAAAGATTACATCCTCATTTTCTCCGGGAACTACATTGCCTGTCCAGTTTCCTGCTTTTCCCCAGTCGGTATCTATGAAACCATACCATAAGTTGCAGTCAGAAAGTATGATATCAAACTCCCAGTAGCAGGTAGAAGCTGTAGGAGGTAATGCGTAATATCTGGTTGTGCCTGTTCCGTTATTAAGGAAATTATTACTAGCTGTATATTCTGTAGCACCTTCAGCAGGGACAACAATCACAATATTATCAACAGTTTCTTCTGCTTTTGCACTCCAGAATCTGGTGCCTGCAGGGAATTTTGCTGCAATATCTGCAAATTTAATTAAATTTTCCTCATTGTAGCAGAAATTAAACACCTGTACTCCTCCAAGTATATCACCACACTGAGTTTTTACATATTCGGTAGCATCAATATTTAATGCTAATGGTCCGGTAATCGGTTCGTCCTGACAAGCACCATCTCTGTATCCGTGAATAAATTTCTTGTTCGCGAAAGGAGTAAGTGATGTGGCACCGTATCCGCTGCTTGATCCTTCTACAAGTACTTTTGGAGCACATTTATCATTTACCAGGATAAAGCAATCTCCGGTTGCTTTTAGCTTAAAGGTAAGTGTTGCCAAGACTCTGTTTTTTTCTGATTCTATATCTGTTTTTGGAAGAGTGCCAATGGTCCACTTGATTAATCCATCTTCTACAACTACAGTTTTAGCTCCACTTACATCTGCATGGTAAGTATGAGTTAAACTATTGTCCACATAACTAGCAGTATATGGTATTGGAATTTCATTAGCAGCATTTAAGATGTCTTCATTTCCCGGATTTTGAATGGTTAGAGTATATTCTATCTCACCATTGGGCTGTACTGTAGTAGTTGGAGTAATTGGTTGCCCGTTTACAGTACCTGAAATATAAGACACCATATCCGGCACGTAGGCATCTACCGCCATGGCTACTACAGGAATAATATAGGTGTCCTGGTTTGTACCGTAACGGAACTTGGTGGATGTCTGGTTATTAGTTACAGCCGCTGCCGGTACATCAATATTGACAATATCAACTCCGGTATTGTTCTGCAAGTTAGGAATTCTTGTTCCTTCCGTAACGATGGAACTTGTAAAGAAGTTATCTACCGGGTTTCTGGGTGTAGAGAGCGGTATCCACTGAGTATCTTCATGATTTCTGATTTCTAAAACATCTTTGTCACCATTACCTTGTCCATTGCCTCCAACAGCTATATCTCCCTCACCGGCAATAACGCCTACTTTCATCGTTACCGTACCGTTTTGCGCAGTACGGAAACCGGAAATAGGTAATTCATGATAAACCATATTATAGTTATTGCTGTTTCCAACTACATAGGCGTGTCCGTCAAAGATGGTTACATCCCGCCATTTCATTTGGGAGTTTTCATAGACTACTATCATTCCCCAACCACCGAAGTAGCCGGTTCCTCCGCCGCTCCCTTCACGCAATGCGATATCTGCCACAGTATATGCTCCCAGACCGTG
>CAZCIU010000051.1:0-596 GCA_964498765.1 uncultured Paludibacter sp.
CTCGCCATTCAGTTCGTGCAGTTCCCATGCCCCATAGAGACTCTCCGGTGATGTTACACCGTTTTTCTTTCCCGATGCGCATCCAGCAAGGAGCAACAGCATCATTGTAAGAAATATTCCTTTCATTCGTTTGTAGATTAGATCGTTATTACGTTATTACGTTAGTATGTTAGTATGTTAGTGGATTCCTGACTGCTGATCCGCAATCACATCCACCCGGAGGCTGTAGCTCATCATCTCATCGCACAGCGACTGCAAACGGAGTGCGTTGTGCACCGTAATGATTCTGATTTACAAGTCAAATTTACAAAAAAATATTTCAACCATGATCCATCCCTGCCCAATCATTCCCCCATGTCGTGAGGATGGGACGATTGGAGATTGTTCTTCAGTCATCGGCACAGGAGGAAAGCATGGCCACAACCGACAGGGGATAAATAAAACTTGAATGAAGTGACACCTTATTCATGCAGTATTTCACTTATTCCCCAAAAGTAACAAATAAACTTAAATAACTGCAAAACGTCCGGATCTCTCCGGACGTTTCGTCGTTAAATATTTCAGGCTTAAAACTGCTAGATGCTTATTACTGATTG
>CAZCIU010000051.1:696-18340 GCA_964498765.1 uncultured Paludibacter sp.
CTTACTGCTTACTGCTTACTGCTTACTGCTTACTGCTTACTGCTTACTGCTTACTGCTTACTACTTACTGCTCAACTATACTACACATAATAGATATCATCGGTTCGCATGCGGATATATCTTCCTACTGCAAAGTATGAAGAAATTGCTGTTAGCAAAATTCCCGACACTAAAACAACTCCGGCAACTATCAACATTGTTTCGTGTTTGATCAGCTGCGTATCCAAATCAAAATTGTATTTGAAATATACCACCAATGCCGCCAGCATTACCAATGCAATGATTGCAGCCACGATACCGTTCAGCACGCTTTGCTTGATGTATGGTTTGCGAATAAACCAGCCTTTCGCACCAACGAGTTTCATGGTGTTGATGATAAATCGATTGGAATACACGCGAAGCCTGACCGTATTATTGATCAAAACAAATGAAATCAGCAACAAAATCGCCGTTAAACCAAGCAGAATAATCGTGATTTTTTTGATATTATCGTTCACTTCTGCTATCACATCTTTCTGATAACCCACTTCATCGATGCTGCTTTCAAAACGCTTCAGGCTTTTCTCAATCATTGCCACACTGTCCGTATTCGCATAATCGGCATTTAGTTTCACCTCAAATAGCGCAAAAAGCGGATTAAATCCTAAGAAAGCCTGCGGATCTTCGCCCAGATATTCCACGTGTTCTTTCAGCGCTTGCTCTTTGGAAATATATTCCACCGATTTGGCAAACTTTGATTTTTTCAGAAAATTCTCAATTTTTTGTGTTTGCTGCTCGTTTGCTTCATCGTTTAGCACCACGGTCATATTCAGATTTTCTTTGACGTAATTCGTCATATCACGTGTCAGAAACAGCGTAACTGCCAGCATTCCAATCAAAAAAAGCACCAATGCCATACTGAATGTGGCTGTAACTCCGGCGTTGCGGATGTAAAATTTCCTTCTTTTGTATTTCTTTTTAGCCATAAATTTTGTTCGTCAATGCGGTCAATCTAATTTTTTATTGCTTCAAGTTCGTTAGTTTCTTTTTTCTTTCTGGAATAATAGAAAAATACATAGGCTCCAATTCCAAGCACCAACAGAGTGGAACAAATCAGCGCAATCAAGTTTCCGGTACTATATGAACTAGGTGAAAAACGGAATTCCAGATTATACTTTCCGGCTTCCAGTTTCATTCCTCGCAAAAGATAATTTACTCTCGTGTAAGGCTTTTCTACACTTCCTACAGTTGCTTTCCAGCCTTTATCATAAAATATTTCTGAGAAAACAGCCACTTGATCCGTTTTGGTATCTACACTGTAAACCAAATGATTAGGCGCATAAGAAACCAGTTCAATTTTCGCGGTACTGTCCGGCGTAATGCTTGAAGGCAGATTTGCAGCCAAGGATTTATCAATTACCAATTCACGTTTAGTGTCAATTTCGCCAAGCAATTTCATCTCTTCGTTGGCATCAGCGACCACGTGAATTTTATCCACAAACCATGCATTTCCATTATTATGAGGATTAACAAGCGGTTGCGCCTGTTTGTTGTAAATCACATATTTCAAATTCATCATATTCAGCACACCCAGCGAATCAAATGCGTTAGTCAGCGCATCTTCCGAAGTTGCATTGCTCAACGTAGAGAATAATTGTCCGATTTCTCCATCAAGCTGCATATTGATAAGTTCCTGATAACGACGAAGTTTCGCAGCGTGATAACCACCTATATTTTTGTGATGATAAGATGGCGTTGCATCGTTGAAGATATTAACCGTGGCATCCAACACTCTGTTTTGCCCTTTGTCTTGCAAAATAAAATCATCTGCAGGTGTTGTTTCCACCAATTGTTTTGGACGTTTTGCCTGGAAATTATCGTCGTTCAGGTAGCGTTTAGCTATCGGTGCCAAATCCAGCAAAATGAAAAATCCGAGCAAGGTAATTGAAACATTTTTCTTCAAATATCCTTTGCTAAATGTCCACAGCACCAATCCGGCCAGCACAATAAATGCAAACGAACGCCAAGCATCAGCACTAAGCATCGCTTTTCGGTCCATTGGCAATGTGTCTTTCAAAAATGCAAAATCGCCTTGTAACTGAGCATCTTGCATAGAAACAAAACTTCCGGCAAGTGAAGGAATTACTGCAAATATCAAACTAATTCCGCCAGTAATAGCAGCACTTATCAAAATTGATTTTGAAAGTTTTTCTCTGGAAATATTGCCTTCGTACACTTCTTTGATTGCCAGAAATGCCAACAATGCAATACCAAATCCAGTCGCAACTAGTGTCATCGAAACTGCACGGAATTTATTATACATCGGCACATAATCAATAAAGAAATCGGTAAGCGGCATAAAGTTTTTCCCCCAGGAAAGCATCAACGTAAGAATAATCATCGGCACAAGCCACCATTTTATCCTTTTTTCTACCAAGAAAAAGCTCAATACGAAAAGGAAAATCACGATAGCTCCAATATAAACCGGACCGGAAGTGAAGGGCTGTGTTCCCCAATACAGCGGCATATTTTTTACAATTTCTTTGATTTGGCTGTCTGGAGCACCAAGTTCACGCAACTTTTGAGTCGTTTCGCTTTTCAAACCTAATTCGCCGCTACTTGTTCCGCCTTTGAAATTGGGAATTAGCAAAGTCATTGTTTCATCCACGCCGTAGCTCCATTGCGTAATGTACTCTTTATTAAGCCCTTCCTGCGAACTTTGCGTGTCGGCAGTCAGTCCGTTTGATTTTCCACGCATCGTATATTGACTGTATTCGTAGGTTGTCAGCAGCGAAGTAGCATTCATCCCTACGGCAATCACAGCCGCCACAATCAGCACAGCCGCCGTTTTCATAAATTCGGCTATTTGCTTATTTTTAATGCTATACACAAACTCAACAATCGCAAAGAAAATCAAAATGATCAGCGCGTAATAGAGAATTTGAATGTGGTTGGCACGAATAGCAAGGCTCAGGAAAAAAGCGGTGAGAATACCACCTAGCAATCTTTTCTGACGAAATGCCAGAAAAACAGCACCAATCAATGGCGCAATATATGCGATGGTGATTGCTTTTGAATTATGTCCGGCAGCGATAATGACGAAATTGTAAGACGCAAACGTAAATCCTATGGAACCAACGAGCGCCTGCCAGGGTTTTAGCCCAAATGCCAACAAGAGTATGTAAAAGCAGATTAAATATAGAAATGCATTACTCACAGGACGCGGAAAGGACATTAAAACTTTTTCCACATACTGCAAAATATTATTAGGTTGCACCATCGAAATCTGATAATTGGGCATTCCGCCAAACATCGAATTTGTCCAAAGCGTAACATCGTCGTGTGATTCGTTGTACTCGATTGTTTCCTGCGCCATACTTCTCCAGCTGTCTGTATCATGCGCTACAAGCTCCTTACCTTCAATCACAGGCAGGAAATAAGCAAACGCAATAACAATAAAAATCAGTAACGCAAAAATGTGTGGAGTAAAGCTTCGGAAATTAAATTTTGTTGTAGCCATTCGTTTCGTTTCAAAAAGGGTCGTATTTTGGAAAAATCATACAAAAGTACTACATTTTTGTCGGTTTTGTATCGTTTAATGGGGTAAATTTTAATTAATTAAGCGAAATAATTGACAAAATAATCAGATAGTCGGGAAATGTCGATTTTCAACCTAGAAAAAGGACAATTTCCAAAAATTATTCAAACACAAATCTTCAGTTCTCACAAAACAGACTATCTTTGCAGTCCAGAAAATTTTACTCGATTATGAAAAAAGCTTGTCCGATTTGCTCCGCAACTGAATTTCAAAAAGTTTTTGACTGCATAGATCACTATGTCAGCGGCGAAACCTTTGAAATTATCGAATGTAAAACCTGCGGAATGCGAATAACCGATGATTTTCCCGACGAAAAAACCATTGGAAAATACTACGAAGCAGCTGATTATATTTCACACAGCGACACGAAAAAAGGAATTGTAAATCAAGTTTATCACTTTGTGCGTCAATATATGCTGAAGAAAAAAGCTCGCTGGGTAGAAAAAAGTTCAGGACGAAAGACCGGCTCAATTTTGGATGTGGGCACCGGCACCGGATATTTCGCTAACGCAATGAAAAAGCGTAACTGGGACGTTTCCATCGTTGAGCAAAGCGATGCGGCCCGTGAATTTGCTGAGAAAAATTTTGGTTTAAGCGGCTCGCCAAGCATCACTGAATTTGCTGTTCAATCAAGTAAAAAACTGGATGTAATCACGCTGTGGCACGTTTTGGAACATATTGAGAATTTGAAAGAAGCGATGACGCATTTCCACCAAATGCTGCAAAAAAACGGCACACTGATAATTGCCGTACCAAACTGCAATTCATTCGACGCCCGCAAATACAAAAGCCTCTGGGCTGCGTACGACGTGCCAAGGCATCTTTGGCATTTCAGAGCCGAGCAAATGGAAATTTTAGCAAAAAACAACGGATTTGAAATCGCTGAAATAAAACCAATGCCATTCGATGCATTTTACATTTCTATGATTAGTGAAAAATACGCGAAACAACCTTTAGCTTTTTTGAAAGGAATTTTTACAGGCATTGGCGGATTTTTCGCATCCATTTTTGATAAAAAGATGAGCAGCTCGCTCGTATATATCCTAAAAAAACAGAACGCAAACTAATCGCTTGCGTTCTGTTACTTTATAAACTTTTTTCTTTCAACTTTCCAACTTTCCCATTATCTCACTCTCGCCTTCAAATCTTCCACGCGCAAAATCATCATTCTACCCACGCGTTTGTCGCCTTTGTAAGTGGTAATTTTCATTTGACTTGCATCCCTTGGAATAATTTGAGCTTTCGTGTATTTTGGATAGAAATTATCCGGCTCCGAGCTATCAAAACTGGTATAAATATCCAACCCTTCAATCTCTGGTGTCAATTCCACCAAATAATTATCGCCTTCTTTCTTCACACGAATAATCGGATCGTACATTGCCGGCGAGTATTTGGTTTGCGCAAAATCAAGGCGTTTGAAGTGATTTTCCGTTTTGCGGATAAAGTTATTCCAATCTTTATTTTCCTTTGGCGACCAAACGCTTTCTGCCACGGCAAATCCGCGCGGCCAAACCATATATTCCGCCTGACGCATATTGTAAATTTGTTCTGTCCAAAGATTGGCTTGTCCGCCTAAAATGTAGCGGCCATCAGCACCTTCCGGTATCGGGTCAAATTTATAGGATTGGTTCAAACGAAGTGAGCTATAAACGCGTGGTTCGGTAGAAACGTCGCCTTGCATCAGGTCAATATACGAGTGAATGGTCGGGCTCATTACCACAGGATGAGCTGATTTTGACGCTTCGATGCCGTGTTTAATTCCGCGCCAGCTCATCAGTCCGGTGGTTGGCGTAATGCCGCCTTCCAAAATCTCATCCCAACCCATCATTTTTTTACCTTTGGAAAGGATGATTTTTTCTACTCGTTTTCCAAAATAGGATTGCACTTCCGCCATGTTTTTCAGTCCTTCGCGAGCCATCAAATCCTTCACAGCATCGCTTTTTTGCCAGAAGGTGTAAGGTGCTTCATCGCCGCCGGTGTGGATATATTCAAATGGGAATAAAGCCGCAACTTCGGTCAGCACTTTGTCCATAAAGGAATAAACATTTTCATTGGCTGGGCAAAGCGTATTTTCGTAAATCGCTGCCGGACGTCCGCCGGTATTCCAATCCAAAAATGCCGCACCTGTGCGTACAAATTTATCGTCTGTTTCCGGGAAACAAGAAAGTTCAGGATAAGCTGCCAAAGCCGCTGAACTGTGCCCGGGAACATCAATTTCTGGCATTATCTGCACGTGACGTTCTTTGGCGTAAGCGATAACGTCTTTAATTTGCTCTTGCGTGTAAAAACCGCCGTAAGTTTTCGGGGCTTTCGGATCAGGCTGCGCAAAACTGCCAAACCAACCCGTTTGCTCGGTACGCCAGGCACCGATTTCGGTCAGTTTTGGAAGTGATTTTATTTCAATTCTCCAGCCTTCATCGTCGGTCAAGTGCCAGTGAAACATATTGTATTTGTAGCGAACCATTTTGTCAATGAAAGTTTTCACTTCATTCACCGTAAAGAAATGGCGTGACACATCAAGCATCATTCCACGCCATCCAACGCGCGGATAATCCACGATTTCTACGGTCGGAACTTGCCATTTTACGTTCGATTGTTTTACTTTGCTTTCGATTTCGGGCGGAAATAATTGGATCAACGTTTGCACGCCGTAAAATAATCCGGCTGCCGTATTGGCTTTTACAACAATATTTTTCGCATTAACCTGCAACGTGTAGCCTTCTTTGCCAATGGCAGCATCTTGCGTGGCATTGAGCAAAAGTTGGATGGTAGCTCTTCCGGAATGACGAACCGAAACAGTATGCCCGGTAGCTTCCTGAAGTTTTTTCACTAAAAAATCAACCGCCACATCGTTGTCGGCTGCTGACGGACGAAGGACAGAAACTTTCTGCGGAAGAGTGAAAACTCCCTGTTTTTCAACCACCGAAACAGGCTCCGGAATGATGTTTAGCGTGCTAAATTTAGCTTGTTGTGCATTCATACTTACAAAGAGTAAAGCAACAAAAATGGATAAAATGGATTTACGCATAATTCTTATTTTCTAAAATTTTGAACCACAAAGCTACAAATTCCGTTAGTAATGAACAAACTCAAACTCAATAAACAAGGGATTTAAAAACAAGATTTGCAAAATATTAAGTAAAATAAAATATTTATGGAAACACTGAAATTTTCAAACGGCGACCCGATGCCGCAATTCGGTCTTGGCACGTGGCTCTCGAAACCACAGGAAGTCTATGACGCGGTAATTAATGCAGTGAAATGCGGTTACAGACACTTGGACTGTGCTTACATTTACAAAAATGAGAAAGAAATCGGCGAAGCTTTGCAGACTTTATTTGCCGAAGGCGTGGTAAAACGGGAAGATTTATTTATCACTTCCAAGCTTTGGAATAGTTTTCACGCTCCGGAACAGGTGGAACCGGCCATCCGAAAATCGCTCGAAGCATTCCAACTGGATTATCTCGATTTGTATCTGATACACTGGCCATTGGCTTTCAGAGAAGAACAACCGAAATCTGCAGCCGATTTGATTTCCTTGGATGAACTGCCGCTTATAGAAACATGGAAAGGAATGGAAGCCGTGAAACAAAAAGGACTGACGAAGCACATCGGCGTTTCCAATTTCAGCATCAAAAAACTGACTAATTTACTGGAAAACTCATCCGACAAACCGGAAGTGAACCAGATAGAAATTCATCCGTATTTCCAGCAAAAAGCCCTAATTGATTTCTGCAAGCAAAACGACATCATCGTTACGGCTTATTCGCCACTTGGAAGCAGACATTTAATTCATTCTGAAAACACGATAACCAACAACGAAACGATATTAAAAATTGCCGAAAAGCACAACTGCACGGCGGCTCAGGTAATTTTGGCCTGGGGAATGAAACGCGGTACTATCGTCATTCCGAAATCGGTGAACGAAAGCCGAATAAAGGAAAATTTCGGTGCTTTGAACGTCAAGCTTGACGACGAAGATATGAAAGCCATCACCGGCATCAACCGCAACCAACGCAACGCGAAAGGATTATTTGCCGTATTGCCCGATGGACCGTATAGTTATGGTAGTATTTGGGATGAAGGTGTTTAGGAAAGCTCTAAGCAGAAAACGAAGAGGATGTCTTTTTTGAGACATCTTCTTTTTTTACTATAAACATTGAAAACAAACATTTAATTTTCTTATTCTGCAAGCAAACAGACACCCAACACCAAATTTCCTTATTTCTGCATTTATCTTACGCTCTATCAGCTACATACATTTCCTTTCCCTACAATGCAGAAGCTACTAAATCACCTCATTTACTTCATTAACTAGATATAAATATTGCGTATCTATACAGGTTCACACTTTCTGCATAATGTAGAAAGTGCAAACATAGCACATTTAGCAGTAAAAGCATTGTGTAGAAGGTATAAAATGAGCGCGTTTTATCATATTTTATTCAGCTTATATTGTTAATGTATATAGACACGCAATATTGTCTTTGACAATACTGCATATCCATACTGGTACACAATATTGTCCTTGACTTTTATTGCTGCCAAAGTATGATATGCAATATTTAATCTTAAATATTGGAGTAAATTCCAGTATTTACATGTATCTGCACTCAATTAATAATGCTTATAAGTATATATTCGCAATTTAACAAAGCAGTTTGATAGGATATAAGATGGAATTACTAGCTTTATCATTGAAGAAGCAATAAAACTAACTGCGTTATGAGACACTTCCTCTGAGGTATCAGAAGCTTTCTTGCTACACAGATAGACTTCAGTAAGTAAATTATGAAATGAAATACCCCGCGACAAGCGGACGAAGTATTTTAGGAACTTTACGGATAATCGTTTAACAAAAAACACAGACAGCAGTTAATCGAAATTAACTGCTGTCTGTGTTATATTATCTAATGGCAATATTTTCTTACTTAATCACCAGCATAAAAAGCAAAGGAATTAAAATCCCAATCAAAAGCTCGATTCCCCCTCTACCCCACAATCCTCTTTTGCCTTTCAGCATAAAAATTCCGGTGAGTGCTATTGCCACCAATGCAAAAGCAAAAATATCCGAAAATAGCGTCCACCATTTGTTTGGATTGTAGTGCAGGCGATTTAATCCACTGAAAAGGGGACGTTTCTTCACCGATTCCAGCAAACCTTTTCCTGTACTCAAATCCATCTCGAGCGAAGAACCGCCTTTCAGGAAAACTTTCATAGACAAACTGTCCGGGAAATAATGCTTGGTGTAATTCCGCGCTTCGCCGTAAGGCTCAAGCAGTTCCAGTACTTTTTCTTTGCTTAGTTCGCTTTGGCTGATTGGCGGGGTGCTTTCGTACTGAATTTCGTATTGCTTGATGGAATAATCTGAATTAAAATCGCCTTTATGATTCAGTAAAAACCCGGAAACAGCATATACCAAAATCACGCCCGAAAAGAAAAACGACAAATCCGAATGGATTATTCGCAGCCATTTTCGAATGATATTTCCTTTTTTCGGTTCGATCATAGAATTTTATAAGATTCAGCTACGATATGATAGAATGAAAGGTATTCTTTACCTGTTTTTGCTTTTTCGGCTTCAATACGTTTTCTGAAATTAGCAATTCGTTCGTCACCGGTTTTCGCCGTTTTTTCGCCTTGTGCTTTCTTTTCAGTTTCACATCCGGCACCGCCATCACCTTCACCGTGTTTATCGGCAGTTTCAGCTGCAATTTCAGCTTCCCAGTTCACCAGATAAGCCTCGTCAATACGCTCTTCTACGAGTTTTCCTGTCACTTCCACCATGCTGTTAACCACATCTTTGGAGAATGCGCCGATTTCTTCGTTGGATTCAACGCGGATAGTGGTGGAATCGTTGCTTCCCATCAAGAACATCTTTTTGCCGCCGTGCGAACAAATATGCGTGCACAAGCCGCTAAGTGTTACATTTTTACCAACCAACATTTCTGCCGATAGCAACAAACTATCCACATTGGCAACTGAAACTACAGCTGTAGAATCATTTTCTGCTGCAGCATCAGCAGATTTCTTTCCATCGCAGGAAAAAAGCAGCACCGACATTGCAAGTGCTGCGAAAGCTAAAAATAAATTTCTCATGGTCAATTTTATAGATTTAATTAATAAAGATTCGCTTAAAAAGTCCGTCCGATTTTAACCGAACAAAGTTATACAATTTTCTTTTTTTAAGCAATAAAATTTAGTAATCAATGCTTTAAAATAAATTTTAAGAGATTTAGTTGAAAAAAAGCAGTATTTTTGTAGCTCAATAAACGAAGTCGCAACGATGAACTCCAACGAAATAGAAAATATCCGCAGTCAATTCCCTATTCTGGCTGAAAAAATATACAACAAACCGCTGATTTACTTTGATAATGCTGCCACTACCCAAAAGCCACAAATTGTTCTGGATAGAATAAATTACGGCTACAAGCACCTGAATGCCAACATTCACCGCGGTGTGCATTATCTTAGCCAGCAAGCCACGGAAGCGCACGAAGCTGCCCGTAAATTTGTTGCAGAATATATCATCGCCAGCTCTTCCGATGAGATTATTTTCACCCGCGGCACTACAGAAGCAATCAATTTAGTGGCGTTTTCACTGGGTGAAATGGGCTGCCAGGCAGGCGATGAAATCGTCATTTCAGCTATGGAACATCATTCCAACATCGTCCCTTGGCAGATGCTTTGCGATCGGAAAGGAATGAAACTGCGAGTAGTGCCTTTCAATGAAAAAGGCGAACTTCAAATGGATGAATACGAGAAACTGTTGAACGAAAAAACGCGCATTGTTGCCATTACACATATTTCAAATGTACTCGGAACCATTAATCCGGTACAGAAAATCATTGAAATAGCTCACAAGAAAAACATTCCGGTGCTGATTGACGGTGCACAGGCCTTGCCACATATTCAAGTCGATGTGAGAGCTTTGGATGCTGATTTTTACGTTTTTTCCGGTCATAAAGTCTATGCACCAACCGGAATTGGCGTGCTTTACGGCAAGCGCGAATGGCTTGACAAATTACCGCCTTACCAAGGTGGTGGCGAAATGATTCAGTCGGTTAGTTTTGAGAAAACGACATACAACGAACTGCCATTCAAATTCGAAGCCGGGACACCCGATTATATCGGTTCTACTGCATTGGCGGAAGCGCTGAAATACATTCAAGCAATCGGAATAGAAAAAATAGCTGATTACGAAAATGAACTAACAGCTTATGCCACAAAACGATTGATGGAAATTGAAGGCATGCGAATAATTGGCACTGCAGAGCATAAAAGCTCGGTTATTTCGTTTTTGGTTGGCAATATTCATCCTTATGATATTGGAATGCTGCTGGACAAATTGGGCATTGCGGTTCGCACGGGGCATCATTGCGCGCAGCCGCTGATTGACAAACTCGGAATTCCGGGTACGGTTCGGGCATCCTTCTCTTTTTACAACACAAAAGAGGAAATCGACACATTTATAGATGCTTTGAAACGCGTTGTCACGATGCTTTCATAAAGCTACTTAGAAACAAGACTAAAAGATCGCTCCGCTTACAGAGCACAGACAAGTTGAATTTATTTTTTATTCAAGCTTTTTTAATATTATTTTTTGAATGGGAATCCGTTCTGTAAGGCATATTCTCCAAAATATCTTAAACTTTAAATAAATTACAATCTCTCAAATGAAAAAAATCACATTTCTCGCAATTGCTTTATTCTTACTTTCAGGAATAAATCAGTCTGCATTGGCACAAAGTTTTAAAGGCGAAAATGGCTCTATCACGGTGATGAGCCCATTGGGAACCAGCGTAAAACAAAACAGACAATTAGTAAAACCGAAACAATCTTCTTCACAGGCAAGTTTATCGGTTAGCAATTCGGAACAAACCTATTTTGCATTGAAATTTGACCGTACGCTCAGCATAGACGATGAGAAAATTCTTACGCTCAGCAAAATTCATTTTTACGGTTATCTGGGTGAAAATACCTACGTGCTTCAAACCGCCAATCTCGACAAATCTTTGGCTGCATTGATTGAAGCTCTGAAAACTTCCGAAGTAAAAGTGGAAGGCATCAGTCCCATTCCGGCACAATTCAAAATCAAATCTCCACTTTATTCCTATTTGAAAGACGGAAAAGACGTTCCGTTTATGCACGCTACCGACGGCATTTACGTGCATACTTACCAAAAATCAGATTTACCGGCTCTAAAGAAAACGCTTAGCAACAACGACATTGTATTTGCAGAAAATTCTGAAATTCACAATTCGGTGGTAGTTCATGCGCTGGATGCAGCCACTTTATTGCAAATAGCTGAACTCAACTACGTTTCAGGACTGGAAAAACGAGTACTTCCAAAACCGGAATGGACGTTTAATATGTCATGGATTACGCACCCAAACCAAATTGCTATGGTAAATTACGGCATGAATGGTCCGATTGGGCGCGGTGTGTATTTCGGCAACTGGGAAACGTACGGCGGTCGCGCGGAATATCAAGTGGCTTATCGCGGCAGAGAAATTGAAGGGAAAATTGACCGCGACCCGAACAGCCACGGTACTGATATTGCAGACATTGTAGGTGCTGCCAATAATATCAACGAATACGAAGGGCAAGGAATGGCTCCGGGCGTGAAAATCATCGCGATGAACGGAAATGCCAATATCGGATACACTGATGCAGTTGCACCTAATCACGCCGCAGGCTACAAACCGCTGGTAGCCAATCACTCTGTGGGCTGGTCGGTTGGTCAAGCCGGATATAATTCCGCATCGGCTGCTTTGGATAATGCCACTTACACCTACCCCACTTTTATTCAAAGCTACTCTGCCGGGAATAGCGGTGCAACAGGCGAAACACATAACAGCATGGTTTTCCCTGATTATCAAAGTATTACCGGAGACATCAAAACAAATAAAAATAATTTTACCGTTGGTTCTAACGGAAAAATCGCTCAAATAGTTGGATTTTCAAGCTTTGGCCCAACGCTCGATGGACGTGTAAAACCCGACCTTTGTGCGGAAGGAACAGGAGGAACTTCGTATGCGGCTCCCAGCAATACAGGAATGGCTGCCGTGATGTTTGAAGTGTACGCCAACACTTACAACGAAGCTGTGCGAAGCGATGTGGTAAAAGCGGTGATGATGAATACCACCATTGATATGTACACAAAAGGCATTGACTTCAAAACCGGATATGGACAAATCAATCCTCGTCGTGCTGTAGAATCATTGTCAAGCAAAAATCTGGCGAAAGATTACAGTGTACCGCAAGGCACTACCGATTTTGTTTCACATAAAATTGAAATTCCTGAAGGAACGGCAGAAGCGCGCATTTTGCTTTATTGGCACGATTATCCGGGAACTCCGGGCGCAGCAAAAGCATTGGTAAACGATTTGGATTTGGAAGTGGCAACGCCAAGCGGAGATATAATTTATCCCTGGGTGCTTAATCCCAGACCGGAACGCGTGAAAGACCTGCCAACTCAAAAAAGAGACTCGCTCAACAACGTGGAGCAAGTTACATTTGAAAATCCGGCAGCCGGAACTTACACTATTCGTGTAAAAGGAAAATCAGTGGTTCGTGGTCCGCAGAAATTCGTCATTACCTGGGACAGCAAACCGGCTCATATCCGCATGAACAGCCATCCCGACGGATTTAAACTGATGAGCGGAGCCAACACATTTATTTCCTGGGATTTAATTACCGGCGACGATATTAGCACAAAAACGGTTGATGTATTTTTCCGTGCAAGTGATACACAAGAATTCCGAAAAATCGGTTCTGTCACCGGTAAATTGTACTTGGATTGGACTGTTCCTGCTAACACGCCAATCAGTTCCACAGCGCAATTCAAAGTTGTACACAACGTAATGGAAAGTACGAGCGGCAATTGTCAGGTGATGAATACACCGGAAAATTTCCGTTTGCTATCATTCTGCGGTACGCAAGCCAAATTCACCTGGGACGAATTGCCAAACTTCACCGGGAAATACATTCTCTATTCATTGGGAGAAAATTATATGGAAGCAGTTGACAGCGTAGATCAAAGTAGCACAGTACTTACACTAAATGCGCCGGAAGGAAAACCGTTTGACAAATCCAGTTTCTTTGCTATTGCTGCTCGCGACGCATCGAGTGGCGCGCTTAGTTTGCGTTCCATCGCCATTACGCCTGATCCATTTAATAATGCTTCAAACGATGCGGCATTCAGTACCGAAAACTACCTTTGCTACGGCGATACGCTCCATTTCGGACCGCAATTCCCTGAAGGCGATGTAAAATGGTTCAAAGATGGTCTGCCATTCGAAACTACTGACAGAACTTTGAAATTGACACGTGAAACGACCGGAAAATTCCATTACACCGTTGGTTCAGATGCCAGCTCATTCACTTCCGATCCGATAAATATTTACGCCAAAGACATTAACCCGAACGACACCATTCAATCCGGTTATTTCAAATGGAACGGATACGTTTTCCAAGGCGGAAACAGCAATTCATTCCCATTGTATGGACAAAACCCCAAATATTACGGCACATTTGAATTGAATAAACTTGGCTTTAATTCCAACGACGATTTATTTGAATGGTCAAAATCACACAATAACATTTCGACTTATTATGGCTGTCCGCTACCAGACAAATGGAACACCGTAGTAATGAAGCGCAAAGGCTTTGTGGAAGGCAGATACAGCATTATTCTGAGAAGAGCTTCGCAACGCGTTCGAGTAACCGTAAGCGATTCAAAATCGGGTACTGTTATCAGAGATTACAAGTCAACCGTCAACTTCAGCGGAACTGCTTCTATCATGTCACTGGTGCCGTTAAATGAAGATTCAGAAATCAGATTGGAATGGTTTGGTGACCATTGCGTAATAGACATTGTGCGTTCGGCGGTTATTCCAATGCCGGCTCCGAAAAATCCTCCGGGAAATATCAGCAATGGACTTACAGCCTGGGTGCATTCCGGAAATGCTCAAGCTTCTCAGGATGGAACTGTAAACGGCGTATTAAACGGCGTTCCGCAAAACACGCTAATTCTTCCCGATAGAAATGATCCGGGAATTACATTAGACAAATCCGGACTGAACTTTAACCCAACGCTTCTTTTCTCCGGGAAAGGCGGTTTGAAAGGTTATTTTGAAAAAGCCTATACCGGCAATGCCGTGGCAGATTATGTTACTTTCAAACTTGATAACAGACAGCAGAAAAACTGGGCGAGAGTGCTAAGTGTGGGAGGTACGGTGGAGAATGATTGGGATAATCTGGAATCATACGTTGCAATTGAGCGGATTGGCACAACCACAGGCATTGGAAGTATGAGAAAAGACGTGCAAACTCCTGCAAGCGGCGTATTCTTAGGTCCTTGGCAATCGATGATGGTTCAGCAAAATGCCGGTGCCATAAAAATCACCAATAAAGGACGCACAGCCGCAACATCTACCGGAAGCGATGCTAATTTCAATCTTCTGGCCTATACGATTGGTGTGCCGTTTGACCCGAAAGATGCAGTGGAAATGAACGGTCAAGTGGCTGAATTCCTGCACTTCAATCGCGCATTGACCTTACAGGAAGAAAGCAAAATCAACACGTACCTTGCTCTAAAATATGGTTTGACGCAAACAGGTCATTACATTGATGCTAAAGGAGATACCATCGTTTATCCGGATGCGGTTTACAAAAATAATATCGCCGGAGTGGTTTCCGATTCAACACAATCCTTGGTTCAGAAACAAGCCAAATCCGAAGATCAAGCCATCGATATTTTGATAGGAAGTATCGGCCAATTAGCAGCTTCGAATAGCGAAAACACAGCTAATTTTGCACAGGACAACACGTATATGATTTGGAGTAATAATGGCAAATCGCCAACGATGAACACCACAACAAATGTTTCAAATAGAATTTGGAAACTTGTTGCTCCTAAAATCAAACAAACATTGCGTGTGCATATTCGCAAAACGGGCATTCCGGGAAATGCAAATACCGAACTTAAACTACATATAATCGTGTCAACCAGCGATGATTTTGCTTCTGAGAAAATTTATCTGGCTCAGGAAACTACCGACGCAGCAGGCACTCCGTATATGTACGCTGATATTCCGGTGGAAAATGATGTACAATATGTGAGCTTCGGCTATCGCATCCCGACTGGTTTGCAGGATATTCTGAATGCACAAACGCATGTAATTTACGATGCAGCGAGCAAACAAATTCGTGTAAAAACGCAACTGGAAGCCAATAGAATTGATGTCATTTCTGTTACCGGAAATCTATTAAAATCCATTTCAGCCGAAAGCGGAACCACGTATATTCCGGCAAGCGATCTTAGCTCTGGATCGTATATCGTAAGAGTAATCAGAGCAGATGGCTCAGGCTCGAACCACAAATTATTGGTGAAATAAGTTAATCCTCATAATAGAAATAGAGCAGAATTATTTAAGTTCTGCTCTATTTTTTTATATATTTGTATCGGTTTTTCAGAGTATGAACATTCGCACAGATAAAGACATTATCTATGCATCTTTCTCGGAAAAGCAATAATTTATTTCTAACTCAACTGTCGCAGACAGACAATTAATCAATTCCAACATGACAATCAACGAAATACAAGACCAAATCGTAGCCGACTTCAATCAATTTGACGATTGGATGGACAAATACGCGCTTCTTATCGACCTTGGGAATTCACTCGAACCATTTAACGAAAAGCACAAAATCCCGCAAAACATCATTGAAGGCTGTCAAAGTCGCGTGTGGCTGAATGCCGAATTGGTGGATGGAAAAGTAATCTACGAAGGCGAAAGCGATGCCATTCTGGTAAAAGGGATTGTGTCATTACTTATCCAGGTGCTTTCCGGACAATCACCACAGGACATTGTAGATAGCGAACTCTACTTTATCGACAAAATCGGACTGAAAGAGCACCTCTCTCCCACCCGCTCCAACGGACTGCTAGCCATGGTGAAGCAGATGAAAATGTATGCGCTGGTGTATAAAATGAAGCAGGGATAGTTGGAGATTTTGTTTTAACAGTTTTGATTGAATTTAAAGAGAAAGTGTGTGTATATGTGCATAATACCTTTCCGCTCTCGCGGGGAGAATATCCGCGCGAACGAGGGTTGAATCTTTTTACGACATCACTACAAATCACACATGGAAATTAGTTGAAAAATAAATTTTATTAAAAAAACAGATTAGTTATGAAAACGAAAACAATTTTATTAACAGTAATTACCCTATGCATGCTGGTAGGAGGAGCGGGATGTGAGATGAACACTCCAAGTGAAAAGTGTGAATTTGATGTGATGGACCCTATTAACAGTCTGGAATGGCTAAAAAATAAAATTCCTTAAAATACTTCACCAGATTATTCAGTTTCATTCTATTTATATCAAAATAAAAACAATCAACAGAACTATTCTTTTGTAGAAACTTACGTTAATAACAAGATAACAGAATACTCACGTAAAATAGTATATGATTGTACCGGTGATACTATTATGTTAAAAGGATTAGAAAGCCCACCTACTTATGAATGGAATAAGTTCTTTGAAGAAAATATATCAATAAAAAAAATATGGCCCAATTAAAAAAAGAACATCATGAAAAGCTATTACACCTCTCGCGCGGATATCTATCCGTGCGCTGGTCGTCAGAGCAGGAAAAAACATAAAACAGCCATACCGGAAGTAGATTGGCATGAATGGTAGTCATGTGGAAGACGGATTGGTTTTTAAGCCGGAGCAATTTGTGTACAACAGTACTATTGATTATGCAGGTGAAAAAGGCTTGTTGGATATAACTTTAATTGAATAGTTGCTTTTCAAGCAACGCACGGATGAATATCCGCGCGAGCGGGGGAAACAGTAAAAAATATGGAAACATTCAAACAAAAAGCACTACGATTGTTTTATCCGCTAATTCGCAAAGTGGGTAAATCCGGCAAAAAGAGCACATGACCTTGGAGTACTGGCCCAACAATCTCAACCACACTGACTTTAAAATATAATTATTAATGCGAATTAAGAGTTGAATTAAAAAATCAAGTGAATGAAAGCTGCTGCAATT
>CAZCIU010000052.1:0-14122 GCA_964498765.1 uncultured Paludibacter sp.
GCACGTGATTTGTAATCTCGGGGTCGTTGGTTCGAATCCGACAAGAGGCTCAAAATCAAAGAGTATTCAGCAATGAATGCTCTTTTTTTATTTTAAAAAATGTATAATTTTGAATGAAATTAATTTTTAGCATCAATTTTGTTCATAGGCCTATTCGATTATTTTTTTGAAATTATTCTAAAAAAAAATCTAATTTCAAATATTATAGTGTATATTTGAGAAAAGTATTATTCACAATTAAATAAAATAGAACTATGAATTTATCTGATTTATTAGGAAGTCCAATCGGACATTCAATTGTAAAAAACGTTGCCGGACAGTTTGGTTTGGATGATAAACAAGCTTCTGCAGCGGTTAACACTGCAATTCCCGTAATTTTGGGTGGACTGGGGAAAAATGCTCAAACTCCCGAAGGTGCTGAAAGTCTAAACAGAGCTTTGGAATCAAAACATGACGGAAGCTTGCTTGACAATCTTGGTGGCATTCTTGGAGGAGGTAATCTTGACGCTTTATTGCAAGACGGTGGTGGAATTTTAGGACATGTATTTGGAAATAAAGTTGATGCTGTTCAAAACGGTGTAGCTCAAAAAACGGGCATTAGCGCAGACAAAATGGGTCCGATTATCAAAATGTTGGCTCCGATTGTAATGGCTTATTTGGGTAAAGAAAAAACAACTAACAACGTCAATGCTGGTGGATTAGGCGATTTGTTGGGCGGATTGCTTGGCGGTGGTGCTACACAGCAAAAACGTGGTGGTGGTATCTTTGATATGGTTTCTGGACTTCTGGATAAAGATAAAGACGGAAGTGCATTGGACGATATTATGGATATGTTTACCAAAAGATAATTTGATTTTATCAGAAAAAGAAAATCCCGAATTTCAAAAGAAGTTCGGGATTTTTTTATGAGTTATCTTGATTTTCTATACAAACAATAATATCAGTAATTGAGCCGCAATTACGCGTAAAAACATCGTAAGCGGATAAACGGTAGAATAGGCAACAGCAGGCTGATCGTTTACAGAAACTGAGTTAGAATACGCCAGAGCAGGTGGATCGGTTGTGCTGCCGGCCATAAGTCCCATAAGCGTGTAATAATTCAATTTTGCAAATTTACGACCAATAATACCCATAATAATCAGCGGAATCATAGTGATTGCAATACCAATTCCAATCCAGCTAAGACCTTCACTTGTAAATACCGTTTCAACAAATTGACCTCCAGAAGCAAGTCCCACACTTGCGAGGAAAAGCGTAATTCCGATTTCGCGTATCATCAAGTTTGCGCTTAATGTAGTGTATGTAATCAGTTTAAGTTTGTATCCAAATCGTCCGATTAAAATAGCGATAATCAGCGGTCCGCCAGCCAAACCAAGTTTTACCGGCATTGGCATTCCAGGAAAATAAAACGGAATACTTCCAAACAAAATTCCCACGAAAATTCCTAAGAAAATAGTGATAATTGGTGGTTCGTTTAGTTTTTTCAGTGCATTTCCAAGTAGATTTTCTACTTTTTCGATAGCTTCCAATTCACCTACAACCATCACACGGTCACCAACTTGCAGCGTCAAATTTGTTTCACCCAAAAGGTCAATTCCAGAACGGTTTACTCGAGTGATATTCACACCGTAATTTGTACGCAAACGAAGTGCACCAAGCGTTTTCCCGTTAATTTCGCTGCGTGTAATTACGATACGACGAGAAACAAGTTGCTTGTCGGATGGTTTCCAGTCCATTTTTACAGATTCTCCTAAAAAAGCTGTAATCGGCTCAGCATCAATCTCTGAAGCTACAACCAACAAAATATCACCTTCATTTAATAGAGTTTCTGTTTGAGGAATGGCATAATCTTCACCGCGTTTCATTCTGGAGACAACAAAACTACGTCCTACCATTTCTTTTACATGGTGTAAAGATTTGTTGTTCAAAGCTTTATTTGTCAATTTGATATTCAGAATAGCCGGTTTTTCTTTAGAATTATCGTCTTCTTTTTCAAGTTCACGATTTTCTTTATCCATATTGATTTTGAAAAATACTCTAATCAATATTATAGAGGTAATAATTCCAACAACAGCAAGTGGGTAGGCTACGGCATAACCAAGAGCAATTTGAGGAATTTCAGAAATTTGTCCGGCGTCATGAGCCTGACGAAGTGCTTCCTGAGCCGCTCCAAGTCCCGGAGTATTAGTTACTGCACCGGACATTACGCCAACAAGCATTGGCATACTCATCTGACCATCAAATATATAATAGAATGCGATAGTAACTAAAACGCCCAATAAAACTATTCCAGCCGCTAAAAGATTTAGTGTAATTCCACCTTTCTTGAATGATGAAAAGAAGGCAGGTCCAACCTGAAGACCGATGGAGAAAATAAACAGAATAAGTCCGAAATCTTTGATGAAATCTGCTGTTTGGTGATTAACGGTAAATCCGAAATGACCAACCAGAATTCCCATAAACAGAACAAACGTGGCACCAAGTGAAATTCCGAAGAATTTTACCTTGCCTAAAATAAGTCCCGCAAAGATAACGAACGAATAAATAAGAATGGTGTGAGCAATACCATCAGTGAAAAGCAGCGAATTTAGCCAATCCATAATAAAGTAATTTGCTGAAAATAAGATTATTAAGTTTAATGAGAACCTTTCTCAAAAACGACTGCAAAGGTACAAATTTTTAATTGCATATCCAAAGGAAATGAGTGTAAAGTGTTTTAATAAATATTGTATGTTTAATCACAATACTTTAACGCGAAATGACTGTTTCTGCCAAGGTTTTTTGTATCTTTGCGAGGATAAATCAAAATTGAAATTGCTCAAAAAACAGCAGAGCATTTCATTTCTTTGCAAAAAATCGATTCAACATATGTCCGCAAAACCCAAAAAAGTATTATTCATTGACAGAGACGGTACAATTATCGTGGAACCGGCTGATACTTACCAAGTTGATACATTAGAGCAGATGGAATTTCTGCCCAAAGCAATCCGAAATTTATACTTTATTCGTCAAAAACTTGATTTTGAATGGGCTATGGTCACCAACCAGGATGGATTGGGAACGGAGGTTTATCCACAAGAAAATTTTGATACTGTGCAAGCTAAAATGTTACAGATATTGGAAAATGAAGGTGTCGTTTTTGATAGAATATTCATCGATAAATCCTTTCCGGAGGACAACTTGCCTACTCGGAAACCCCAAACAGGAATACTCACAGAATACTTTTCGGATGATTATGATTTGGCAAATTCTTATGTTATTGGTGACCGACTGACTGACGTAGAATTAGCAAAAAACTTAGGATGTAAAGCGTTGTTTTTAAGCGATGATAAAGCTTTGCTCGAAAGTAGTGGTCTAGCTGAGTATTGCGCATTGCAAACTTCGGACTGGGATAAAATTTCTGACTTTTTATTTGCCGGTGAGCGAACTGCGATAATCGAGCGTAAAACCAATGAAACGGATATTTTTGTAGAGGTGGATTTGGATGGAACAGGAAAAACGAACATAAACACGGGATTGAAATTTTTTGATCACATGCTCGACCAGATTGGGCGGCATTCCGGCTGCGACTTGAAAATTCAGGTTCTTGGCGATTTGGAAGTGGATGAACATCACACTATTGAAGATACGGCTATTGTGCTTGGAGAGGCACTTCTGAAAGCTTTGGGCGACAAACGCGGAATAGAACGCTATGGATTTTGCTTGCCGATGGATGACTGCTTATGTTCGGTGGCGTTGGATTTTGGAGGTCGTGCGTGGTTGGTTTTTGATGCGGAATTTAAGCGAGAGTATGTGGGTGATTTCCCTACGGAAATGCTTCTTCATTTCTTTAAATCACTTAGCGATGCTGCTCGTATGAACCTGAATATCAAAGCTGAGGGAGAAAACGAGCATCATAAGATGGAAGGAATTTTCAAAGCATTTGCCAAAGCCATAAAAATGGCAAAAAAGAGAGATATTTATAATTTTCAGCTTCCGAGCACCAAAGGAAAACTTTAATAAAGAGCTTTTTAGAAAAGTATGCGTTCAATTATATTAATAATATTCTGTAGTTTTTTTTCACTCGCATTTTCGCAAAATAAGCAGTCGGAACCACCCAGATTGGTGGTTGGGATAAAAATTGACGGACTGCAAGCCAATCATATTCAGAAAATGTGGCGATATTTTACGCCGGGCGGTTTTAGGAAAATTGTTTCAGAAGGAATTTCCATTGAAAATCTGCAGCACAACATCGTTTCGGCAGGAAATTCCGCCGACATGGCTACCATAATGACCGGATCATTTCCATTTTACCACGGCATTAGCGGAGATAATTTTTACAGCCGATTGGACAATCAGACTTTTTCCATTCTTTATGATAAAAACGAAATCGGCATTGGAACAAAAGATAAATTTTCTGCTCACAAGCTGCTAACTTCCACATTTACAGATGAATTGCGAATGTCAAATCCGCAATCGCAAGTGCATAGCATCGGGATAAATGCCGAAGATGCGATAATGATGGGCGGGCACACGGCGACTTCGGTTTCGTGGATAGATGATGCTGCTAATCGCTGGGTTACAACGGCTTACTATGACCGCGGCCTTTCTCGCTGGGCGGATTTGATGAATGTAAATGGCACGTTCAAACAGCTCAGTTCGGAAAAATGGACGCCAAGCGCTAATGTTTCTACCTATATGAACCCGACTGTAAAAGGTTCACGTTCAGTTGCTTTTAGCTACAATCCGGGCGAAAGAAGAGCGGAGAATTCTGCTCAGACTTTACTAAAAAATACGCCGGCTGCCAATTCATTGGTAACGGAACTTGCAAAGTTGATGCTTGACAAAGAGCAAATTGGAGCAGATAAAAACACCGATGTGCTGATGCTTCAATTTAACGTGAAAATTCCTAATCAAGTGGCTTCAGCATTGATTTATAGTGAACAAGAAGATATGTATATTCGACTGGATAGAAATATTCAGGAACTGATTTCGTTGATAAACAGTCGAATTGGTGCTGACAATACGCTGTACTTTTTAGTTGGCGGTGGAATGGACGCACATTCGCCCGTGGAACTTGGAAAAAATCAAATTCCGGCCGGATTTTTCAACGCGGATAAAGCACTGGCACTGCTAAATACCTATTTAATGGCTATTTACGGACAAGAAAAATGGGTTTCGGGCTATTATGGCAAGAATATTTTTCTGAACAAAAAGAAAATTGAAGAGAAAAAGTTGAATTGGAAGGAATTCCAAGAGAAAGTGACTGATTTTATGATTGAATTTGAAGGTGTGCAGGCTGCATATTCAGCAACTGAAATTTTGAATTTTTCAGGCGAAAACAGCGATGTACGTAATAAAATCAGAAATTCATTTCATAAAAATACGGCCGGCGATGTGTTTATTTCGCTGATGCCGGGCTGGATTGAGGTGGACAATAAGGGAAGGGTAGTAGGCGATGCAAATAGTCCGCAAGTTAGTCTGCCGTTTTATATTTTACGAAAAGGAATGGCTGCTCAGCAAATCACTGACGAGTATCATTCAATTGACATTGCGCCAACGATTTCGGCTTTAATGGGCATTCCAAACCCAAATGCAAATCTTGGAAAACAAATAAAATTAATACCATAAAATATTTCAAAATACTTATTTCAAACAAGAAATTATGCAGTACAATTTTGACGAAATTATCGACAGGCACAACACTGGTGCCATTAAAATTGAAAAATGTAAAGAACTTTTTGGAACGGAAGATTTAATTCCGCTTTGGGTGGCAGATATGGATTTCCGTACGCCGCCATTTATTACCAATTCGATTATAAATCGCTTGGAACATCCGATTTTGGGTTATACAAAGGCTTGTGATGACTACTACGAGAGCGTTTTGAAGTGGATTGACTATCATCACAAATGGAATATCGACCGCGAATGGCTCGGTTTTTTACCCGGAATTGTTCCCGGATTGGCATTTGCGGTAAATGCGTTTACGCAAGCAAACGACGATATAATTATCCAACCACCTGTATATCCGCCATTTAATAATGTGCCGACCAAAAATGACCGCAAAGTAGTTTATAATCCGTTAAAGGTTGTTGACGGACGATTTGAAATGGATTTTGAAGATTTAGAACGAAAAATCACCGGCAGAACACGTTTATTTATTCTTTGTAATCCGCACAATCCGGGCGGACGTGCGTGGGACAAAGAAACCCTGGTGCGTTTGGCCGAAATTTGCTACAAACACGGTATTTTGGTTGTTTCTGATGAAATTCACTCGGATATGGCACTTCCGGGCTTTAAGCACACGCCTTTTGCTACGGTTTCTGAGCTTGCTGAGCAAAACAGCATAACCTATATGGCACCAAGCAAAACTTTCAATATGGCAGGTTTGATTAGCTCATCATATATTATTCCAAACCCGACTATCCGCAAAAAATTCAGCGAATACCTTGAAAATTCTGAATTGGCTAATGGAAATATTTTTGCTTATATCGCTGCAAAAGCAGCTTATGAAAATGGTTCGGATTGGTTGGTGCAAATGCTTGATTACGTGCAGGCTAATGTGGATTATGTAACAGATTTTCTGAAAAATAACGTTCCACAAATCAAACCAATGAAGCCTGAAGCTTCTTTCTTGATATGGCTTGATTGTAGTGCTATGAATATGAATTCCAATGAATTACAAGATTTTATGGTCAATAAAGCCAAGCTGGGACTTAATAAAGGAACCATGTTTGGTCCGGGTGGAGAAAAACACCTACGATTGAATATTGGTTGCCCGAGAAGCATCCTTGAAACGGCGATGGCACAACTGAAAAATGCTGTTGATGAGCTTTAGTTTCAATGCTTAAATCTAATACTAAAAAATCACCTTTATGAAAAATGGATTAAAAATAATTATCAGCTTATCTTTGTTTGTTTTTTGTACGCAGAGTGCTTACTCTCAGCATAAAACTAGTTTTGTAATAGAAGATTTGAAGCTTGCAGAAAAGCCGCTTAGAGTAGTTCCCAAAGATAAAGTATTTCAAGATATTATTCTCAATGACAAAGGCTTCCGTTCAGAAAAAGAGGCAGATTATCGTGGAGAAGTTGTAAATTATGGTATTTTAGCAAAAAGCGAGCTACCGGATAGTTTGGTAACTCGTTTTGGATTGCATCCATTTTTCAATGGAATGTATCAAGCTTATTCTGATCACAGACCTTTTGTACTTTCGCCGGATATGATGTGGTTGCTTGTTAGTCAGGGTTTTGCAAGGCACGTAAATGCCAATGCCGAGAAATTGAGAAGTAAATTTGTGAATTATCAAGGGAAATTGGACTTGATAGTGGACGGAAAAGATATTCGTTTGGATGACCCGAATAGCAATTGGGAAGGCGTGTTTGATACATTTAACTCACAAATATCCGAAAAAGTAGGAAATGAGCTGGTAGAAGCGTTGACTTGTAATTTTTCCACCACCACTTCGATTGAGAAAATGGCTTCGCAAATAACTGTAATGGAAGTAGTTAAGCCTTATTTTGAATTTATAGTTATGTACGTTGTTTGTGGAATTCCGGAAATTACGTTGGAAGGCACGCCGGAAGATTGGCAAAAAATAGTCCAAAAAATTCAGACTTTGCGAAAATATGATTTGAATTGATGGATAAATGAGATTGAGCCTTTGTTAAAGGAATTTGTAGCTGCTTCTGAGGGAAATGTGAACAAGGAATTTTGGCGAAACATGTTCAAATATCATTCTCAAAAAAAATACGGTGCACCCAATATTATCGACGGCTGGATAGTGAAATTTTTCCCATATAATAATGAAGGTAAGCGAAATAACTTAGACAGCATTGTGAAAACTGATAAACTTCCTTCGGAAATGGTAAAAGTGGATATCAAGCATCTGGTTACCGATGGAAGTGAGCAGATATTGACACCTTTGGAGCTTTGGTCTGGTTTTGTTGGTCTGGAGCAGGATGCTAAAACGATGGCTCTTCGCCCAAAAATAGGTTGGATGATACGCAAAAAAGCGAATGTTTCTGATGTTTCTGAAGATTTAATTAGAAAATTTGAAGAAAATAGTGAAGGTGACGGATTATTTGGGCTTCGAATTAGAGTAGCTGAAGTTCCTAAAGAATTGCTGCAATTAGATAAGATAAAATCAATTGAAATTCAATTTATTAATGACATTTTTATTCCCGAAGAAATGGGAAAAATTGAAATTGATCAAATGATATTGAGTGGAAAAATATCGAAAAAAGAGCTGAAGAAAATAGTAAAACTTTTCCCGGAAGCAGTTCTCACAATCAATAATAAGGAATATAATTATAAATATGAGTACAAAGGAAAGCCTGTAGAAGATAAAGAAGGAGCGATTAGTATTTATCGGGTTAAGGAAAAAGTAAAATAATGAATGTAAAAATTGAGCCATCCTGGAAAGAGCGATTGCAGCCGGAATTTGAAAAAACCTATTTCAAGATCCTGACTGATTTTGTGCGTCGGGAATATCAATCGACAAAGATTTTTCCACCTGCAGGCTTGATATTCAATGCGTTTGACAGTTGTCCTTTTGAAAAAGTTAAAGTAGTAATTCTCGGACAAGATCCTTATCATGGTGATGGGCAGGCTCACGGACTTTGTTTTTCGGTGCCGGATGGTGTAGCTGTGCCGCCTTCATTAATTAATATTTTCAAAGAAATAAATCTCAGTTTGGGTTCAGAAATTCCTTCCGGAGGAAATCTCACTCGCTGGGCAGAGCAGGGAGTTCTTTTGCTAAATGCCACACTGACTGTTCGCGCACATCAGGCCGGTTCGCATCAAGGAAAAGGCTGGGAAGCATTTACGGATGCCGCCATCAAAGCTTTGGCTGACGAGCGGGAAAATTTGGTATTTATTTTGTGGGGAAACTATGCACAGCAGAAAGCCGCTTTTGTAAATCCGGCTAAGCATCTGATATTAAAGTCGGTGCATCCTTCGCCATTATCGGCTCACAGAGGATTTATCGGCAATAATCATTTTGTGCTAACGAATGAATATCTGAAAAGAAATGGCAAAACTGAGATTATTTGGTAATTTTTTTTTAGTTTTGAGTTTTTAAAAAACAAACATAAATTAAAACGTAAATAATCAAATGAAATGGATTAGAAGAAATGATGATACTTCGAATTACGAGGATCGTCGGGGAATGTCAACCGGGCGAAAAGTGGCTACCGGCGGTGGAATTGGCACAATTCTGTTGCTGGCAATTTACCTTTTTACCGGGCAGGATTTTTCGCCCATGCTGGATATGTTTAGTGGAGGTTCTAACGTGCAAACTTCGCAAACAGTAGATCCTTCTCGCGCCAATGAAAACGAAGATTTGAAGGTTTTCTCATTGGGTGTATTCAATAGTGCAAACGATGTATGGACTGAGATTTTCAGACAAAGTGGAAGTCAATATCGCAAACCGACTTTTGTGACTTTTACCGATTTTACTACTTCAGAATGTGGTGGAGCTTCTGAGCAGGTCGGACCGTTTTATTGTCCGGGAGATGAAAAAGTATATATGGATTTGAACTTTTTTCATAAATTGGCAACTCAATTTCGTGCGCCTGGCGAACTCGCAATTGCTTATGTTACAGCGCATGAGGTGGGTCATCACGTACAAAAATTAATCGGAACATTGGATCAGATGAATAGTTACCGTGGTAGAGTTTCAGAAAAGCAATACAATGAACTAACGGTAAGATTGGAGCTTCAAGCTGACTTTTATGCAGGACTTTGGGTGCATCATGCGGTGAAAATGGGTATGATTCAATTGGAAGAAGGCGATATTGAATCGGCACTCGGTGCTGCTAATGCGGTGGGTGATGATACTATTCAAAAACAAGCTCAAGGTTATGTGGTACCCGATTCTTTCACACACGGAACGGCCGAACAACGTATGCGTTGGTTTATGAAAGGTTATCGTACTGGAGATTTCAATCAAGGAAACACATTTAGTGCAACTACTTTGTAGCTTACAAAAAATCATAAAAAAACTCAGTTAAGAATACTTAGCTGAGTTTTTTTGTATCTGAAAGTTTACAAACTAAATTCAATTGTTCTTTTTTCTTTATTGCTCTGAAATGCGAGTTCAATTACCCTGATAACATTTCGCGCTTCTTCCGGTTTTACGGCTAATTCGGCTTTTCCGTGGATTGCATCTCTTAGATTGATAAAATAATCCCGATAATCACCGTTTTCACTTTCTATCGCAGCTTCCATTTTCACACCTTCATTTTCAGTTACCAATTTTCCCCAAATACTTTCCGGTTCCTTTCCCCAATCATCGGAATTTGGAATTAATCCATTGTTCAAATGCTCTTCCTGAACGTCCAATCCGTATTTTACAAAAGAACCTTGCGTTCCGTGAATTTGAAAAGTTGGTCCCGGAATTTTGGCGAGCATACTTGACTTCAAAGTGGCTGTAAGAGTAGGATAGTGGAGTTTTACATCAAAATAATCATCGGCTTCTGCCCAAGGTCGCTGCGAAGTGATATACGCTGTAATGGATTGTGGAAGTCCAAAGAAATGCAAAGCCTGATCTATCAAATGGGAACCTAAATCGTAAAAAATTCCTGATCCGGGCAGTGGTTTTTCGCGCCAGTAATTTTCATCGCGAGCTTCCGGTCTGAAGCGATCGAAATGCGTTTCATAATCTACAATTTCACCTAAAAATCCGCTTGCAAGCACCTTGCGAACAGTTTTTGTGTCGCTTACAAATCTGCGATTGTGATAAGCTGTAAGGATTTTACCTTGCTTTTTACTTAATTCAATAAGTTCATCGGCTTCTTCCGTTGTATTCGTAAATGGTTTTTCGATTACCACGTGCTTTCCGGCAAGTAAAGCTTCTTTTGCCCATTTAAAATGAACGGTGTTTGGTGATGTAACAATCACTAAATCAATACTTTCATCCTTGATAATTTCCTCGGCATCGGGAACAATTGCAGTGTTTGGATAGCGAAATTTGATAATTTCAATCGCCGAGGGATTGCTTGTGCTGATTTTTGTCAGTTCAAAACCATCTACAACATCAATAAACGGAGCATGAAAAACTCTGCCGGATAAGCCAAAACCAATAATCGCAGTTCTAATTTTTTGCATAATGAGATAATTAATATCTACAAATATAGCGTTTTTTGATGAAAATCTTTGAAAATAATGCGTAGTTACAGTTTTAATTTTCCTCGGAATCCACGAACAGCATAATAACTATCCGCGCCGTTATGGTAAGTGAAAACGTGATTGTAACGTCTGTCACAGAAAATTGCGCCTCCTTTTTCTCTGATTTCTCGAGGCGTTTTTATCCAGCTTGATGTTTTCAAATCAAATTCACCCAAATTCTGTAATTCACGATATTCAGCCTCATCCAACAGCTCAATTCCCATTTCCTTTGCCATATTTACCGCACTATTAGCCGGTTTATGCTCTTTTCGTTTCTCTAAAGCTTCCTGATCATAGCAAATACTTCTGCGATTTTTCGGAGTTTCTGCAAAACAATCCACGAAATAGACATCATTAGAATTTTCACTAAAAATCACAACATCCGGTTCACCACCAGTTTGCTCCATTTCATTGACAGACCATAGTTTAGAAGGATTGTCATTCAGTTTAGCTTCGATAGAATTCCATTCAATACCTTTATGTCTTTCCGGATGCTTTTCAAAGCGATTTCTGAGCGTTTTAAGTAAATCGGCAGCTTCTTCAATGCTAAGTTTTTTGTTTTCCATTTGAATGAATTGGTTTTAGCGAGAAATTCCAAATTACTTCATGATCAGCATCTGCTGACGCACACTTTCCTCGTGAATTGCCATCAGCACGGTTTTCATAAATTCACCGCTCATGCCCATTTTTTCAGCTTGTGAAATACGGTCTTTCAGGATTTCATCGTAGCGCTGAGCTTGCAGAATTGGCATATTGTGCTCTTTTTTGTACGTTCCAATTTCCTGCGAAACCCGCATCCGTTTTGCCAAAAGTTCCAGTAGATCATTGTCTAATCCATCAATCTGACGGCGCAAAACAGTCAAACTTTCAGTACTTTGTTTCGTTTCACGGATAACAAGATTATCCAGAATTAATTCCAACACTTCGGGTGTAACTTGCTGAGCAGCATCACTCCAAGCTTTGTCCGGATTGCAGTGCGTTTCGATAATCAAACCATCAAAATTCAAGTCCATAGCTTGCTGGCAAATGGGTGCAATCAGCTCCCGACGACCGCCAATATGCGACGGATCGCACACAATCGGTAAGTTAGGAATTTGACGATGAAGTTCAATCGGAATATGCCACTGCGGCAGGTTGCGATATACTTTTTTATCTGCCGAACTAAATCCACGGTGAATAGCTCCAATGCGACGAATTCCTGCTTTGTGAATACGCTCGATAGCTCCAATCCACAAGTCCACATCCGGATTTACGGGATTTTTGATAAGCACGGGAATGTCCGTTCCTTCCAGAGCGTCGGCAATTTCCTGAACAGAAAATGGATTTGCCGTTGTGCGGGCACCAATCCAAATAATATCCACATCATTTGCCAAGGCTTCACGCACGTGCTTCACATTCGCCACTTCCACAGCGATGTACATTCCAAGCTCTTCTTTCACACGTTTCAGCCACGGAAAAGCCTCCGAGCCGTGTCCTTCAAAACCACCCGGTTTGGTGCGCGGTTTCCACACTCCGGCGCGAAAAATCTGTACACCCACTTTTTTCAATGCTTTGGCAGTTGTCATTACCTGCTCTTCGGTTTCGGCACTGCATGGGCCGCTGATTACCAGCGGTCGTTTCGGGTCAATTCCCGGCAGTAAAATTGATTGTAGTTCCATATAATTATAGTCAATAGTTTACAGTAAAATAGTTAATAGTAATTGTTTATTGAAATATCCAACATCAAGCACCCAACATCAGACGCTCTATCACTTCTTTCAGCATACTTTCCGGACTGCAAAGCGAAATGCGTAAATAGCGTTCGCCTTTGCTTCCGAAAATAAATCCGGGCGTGATAAATACATTCTTCTCGTAAAGAATTTTGTCGGCTATTTCGCCTGCATTTTTCCATTCTTCGGGGATTTTGGCCCAAATAAACATTCCAACTTGATTTTTATCGTATTTGCATCCCAGAATGTCCATTATTTTATAAGCCAGTTCTCTTCGTTTGGCATAGACTTGGTTCATTTCGCTATGCCATTCGTCCGAATTATTCAATGCCTGAGCCGCTGCAAGCATCATCGGGCGAAACATTCCGCTGTCCACATTGGATTTTACGGCAAGTACCCATTTGATAAATTGCGCGTTGCTGGCCAGCATTGCCATCCGCCATCCCGCCATATTGTGCGATTTGCTCATCGAATTTAGTTCTATGCAAATGTCCTTTGCTCCTTCGATGGATAAAATGCTCAATTTCCGGTCATTAAGAATAAAACTATAAGGATTGTCGTTGCAAATAACGATGCCGTGTTTTTTCCCGAAAGCTACCAATTTTTCAAATAATTCTACCGATGCATTTGCGCCGGTCGGCATATTCGGGTAGTTGGTCCACATCAGTTTTACGTTGGATAAATCCATTTTTTCCAAGGCTTCGAAATCCGGCTGCCAGCCGTTATTTTCATCCAAATCATACGTAATCAGATTGGCTTCTGCCAAGCGACTAACCGACTGATACGTCGGATAGCCCGGATTTGGCACCAATACGCCGTCGCCTGGATTGACAAACGCCAATGTAATATGCAGAATTCCTTCTTTGGAACCGATTAACGGCTGAATTTCAGTTGTCGGATTAAGTTCCACGTTGTACCATTTTTTGTACCACGCCGCAAATCCATTTCGCAATTCCGGAATGCCCACGTAGCTCTGGTAGCCGTGTACATTCGGCTTTTTGGCTTCGTTGCTCAACGTTTCTATCGTTTCGGCAGAAGGCGGCAAATCCGGATTTCCAATCCCCAAATTCAGCACATTTTTTCCTGCGGCGTTCATTTCGGCTATTTCTCGTAATTTTTGAGAAAAATAGTACTCCGATACGCTGTTCAGTCTGTTTGCAGGAATTATTTTTTTATTCATTTTATGTCTCTTTATTTCTTAAAAATCAATTTTAATCTTACACCACTTAACTAATTAACCATTTAACCACTCAACCAATTAACTAAT
>CAZCIU010000052.1:14222-18132 GCA_964498765.1 uncultured Paludibacter sp.
ACTAATAACTAAACTAACGGTGTTTTCGCTTCTCTATATTCGCCCAGATTTTGAAACTCGCGCGTAAGCGGTTTGATAGCTTCCAAGGATTGTTTGTAACGCTCGTAATTTTCAAATGTCAATGCCACGTAAAATTGGTACTCAAATTCACGTCCGATGATTGGCAGCGATTGTATTTTTGTGAGATTAATGTGGTAGAACGATAAGATAGTCAGTACTTTGGACAAGCTGCCTTCTTCGTGCGGAAGTGTGAAAACGATGGTGGATTTGTTCAGCTCCATTCCACGGTTCATCTTGTAAGCCAAATCAGGCTTGGCAATGACCAGAAAGCGGGTGAAATTTCGTTTGTTGGTTTCGATGCCTTCGGCCAAAATCTCCAATCCGTATTGCTCAGCGGCAGCTTTACTACAAATGGCGGCTCTGCCTTTTATTTGTTGCTCGGCAATTTCTTTGGCGGAAGTGGCCGTGTCATCGCTTTCGATGGCAAGTATGTGCTTGTGTTGGTCTAAAAAATCTTCGCATTGCATCAGGGCAATTGGGTGAGAGTGAACCTCCTTAATATCCTCCATATTCTGTCCGGGAAGCACGGCAAACTGGTGTGAAATGCGTAATTTGTACTCTCCAATAATCAAGCAACCGCTCTCACGAAGCATGTTGTGATTTTGGAGCAAACTGCCTGCAATGGTATTCTCAATGGCAATCAGTCCCAGCAATTCTTCATCCGCTTCCATTTCCTTGAACACCTCTTTGAATGTCTCGCAAGGCACAATTTCTACATTTTCTTCGCTGAAATAGGCGTGTGCCGCTATTTCGTGGTATGAACCCGCACCTCCTTGTATAGCTATTTTTCTCATTATCTTTGCTTTGCGTTATTAAGTTGTTCTTTGTGCTTCGCACGATATTTATTGTTATTTAGATTACCGTGGTCTATTGTAAGTTGTTAGAAATCGAAAAACTACAACCCTTTTTTTTCCGGAATTTCTTCATAAAACAAAAAATCCTGCTCTTGGTCTGAGCAGGATTTTATATTTTATAAATTATTCTTCATTCTTAAAAAATTTACACATTAAATATCCTGCTCTCACCTTGTAAAGTAAAAGTAAAAATAAAAATATGCAAACCAAGTATTCATTGAGTTCTGTTTTGATTGAATGATGCAAAAGTAATACTATTTTTTAAATTGCAAACATTTTGTATCGTTTTTTTTTCTATATTATTACAAAATATGTAAAATTCACAGATTTTTATTCATTTTGCATTAAAAAATGGATTTTCTTGATAAATTTGCATAAAATCATATTTTTAGTGATACGTAAATAATATAAAGCAATTTATTTCCTAAGTTAGTGATTTTTGATAGACCTTAATTAGACTTTCAACAAAAATTATTTAGTATCTTTGACAGCCGAAAATTTTGAAAGAAATTTATATCAATATTTAATAACTAATAATTTAATATTCTATGACAACAGAAAATGTTCAGAAAAAGAATGTAGCACTACCGATAGCGGTAATGTTCATGCTATTTTTTATGATTTCATTTGTTACCGGACTTCAAAATCCATTTGGAGTAATCGTAAAAAATCAATTTGAAGCCAGCAACGCCATGTCGCAGCTGGGTAACTTCGCCAACTTCCTTGCTTATCTTCTGATGGGTATTCCTGCCGGTATTATTCTTCAAAAAAGAGGTTATAAATTTACTGCACTTTCTGCTGTTGCAGTTGGATTTACGGGCGTACTTTTGATGTTCTTCTCAGGTACATTGGGTAGTTTCCCGATTTATTTGGTGGGAGCATTAATTTCCGGTTTTTCAATGTGTATGCTTAATACAGTTGTAAATCCAATGCTTAACACGCTTGCAGGCGGTGGAAACAAAGGTAATCAGCTTATCCAGTTCGGTGGAACTATCAACTCAACAGGTGCTACAATCGTTCCTATTTTGGTAGGTTATCTGATTGGTGGCGAGGTTTCAAAAGCTACTATTAGCGATGCTAATCCGGCTCTTTTCCTTGCTATGGGTATTTTTGCATTTGCATTTATTGTTTTGATGGTAGTTAATATTCCTGAACCAAGAAAAAATGTTGAGGTTAAAAAAGAAACTACTACAACAGGTAAAAAATACAGCGCATTATCTTTCCGTCACTTTGTGCTTGGTGTCGTTGCAATTTTCTGTTACATCGGAATTGAAGTAGGTATTCCAAACATTATGAACCTTTATATGACAGAAGCTACTGCTAATGGAGGTTTGGGAATTATGGCAGGTGTTGCCGGATCATTCGTAGGCGCATACTGGTTCTTGATGTTAGTTGGTCGTTTGATTGGAGCATCTGTTGGAGCAAAAGTATCTAGTAAACAAATGGTTACGTTTACAGCTGGCTTAGGAATTTTCTTTGTTCTTCTTGCATTGTTACTTCCTGAAACGCTTTCATTTACAATGTTCAAACAAGTAGTTCCTGTTAAAATTCTTTTCTTAGTTCTTTGTGGACTTTGTACTTCAATCATGTGGGGTGCAATCTTCAATATGGCGGTTGAAGGTCTTGGAAAATACACAGAAATGGCTTCCGGTATCTTTATGACAATGGTAGTTGGTGGTGGTTTATTTCCACTTCTACAAGGTTTCTTAGCTGACAAAATGGGCTTCCTTAACAGCTTTATCCTTACCATTGCATTATTAGTTTACCTTGTTTATTACGCTCTAATCGGATCTAAAAACGTAAATAAAGATATTCCGGTAGAATAATCTTAAAAAACTAATTATTATGGAAATGGAAAAACCTTATGTAATCGGAATTGATATGGGTGGAACAAATACCGCATTCGGTATTGTGGATACTCGTGGAAATGTGATTGCAAAAAGCGCAATTAAAACCAACAATCCGGACATTAATGCTTATGTGCAGGAATTGAAAGAAGAGTGCAGCAAACTCATTGAAAATGTTGGTGGAATTGATAAAATTAAAGGAATTGGCGCCGGATGTCCTAATGGTAACTTTTATACCGGAAACATCGAATTCGCGCCTAATTTGCCATGGAAAGGTGTTGTTCCTTTTGCCAATATGCTTTCAGACGCATTCGGCGTGCCGGCAGCTATCACTAATGATGCTAATGCAGCAGCAGTAGGAGAGATGACTTACGGTGTGGCTCGCGGAATGAAAAACTTCATTATGATTACGCTGGGAACTGGCGTTGGAAGTGGAATTGTGATTGATGGTAAAATTGTTTACGGTCACGACGGTTTCGCAGGAGAACTTGGACATACACGCATTATTCGCAACAACGGCCGCGCTTGCGGTTGTGGTCGTGAAGGCTGTTTGGAGACTTACACCTCAGCAACAGGCGTGGCTCGTACAGCACGCGAAAAACTTGAACTTTGCGATACGCCGAGCGTTTTACGCAACATCGAACTGAAAAGCATCACTTCAAAAGATGTGTACGATGCAGCAATGGATGGCGATGAAGTTGCAATGGAAGTATTTGAATATACCGGCAAAATCTTAGGCGACGCATTGTCTGATTTTGTGGCATTCAGCGCTCCTGAGGCAATTGTTCTTTTCGGTGGATTGGCAAAAGCAGGTGATTTAATCCTTAATCCGGTGGTAGAACACATGGAGAAAAACTTGCTTTCAATCTGGAAAGGTAAAGTAAAAGTTCTATTCTCTACACTGAAAGATGCTGATGCAGCAGTTCTTGGAGCAAGTGCTCTTGCCTGGGAATTGTAGTCAAGCTTAATATTATTCAAAAAACCGATTCAGAAATGGATCGGTTTTTTTTGTGCTGAATTCATAAAAAAGCCTTGATGATTTTTCATCAAAGCTTTTGAATAGTCAAGTGCACGGGATGAGACTCGAACTCACACACCGGAACCGGCACTACCCCCTCAAAGTAGCGTGTCTACCAATTTCACCACCCG
>CAZCIU010000053.1:0-17983 GCA_964498765.1 uncultured Paludibacter sp.
GTTTGTTTGGTATAGATTATGTGTTGCAATATTTGGCTAGTAACTCTTCTTCTATTCTTTTTGCCTTAGGTGTCTTTGCAAGAAAACGAAAGAATTTTTCTAAAATTGAGAAAATGCCAATGGCATATCCTTCTCCCATATTCATAGTGATAGCCATATGTAATAGACTTTTAGGAAGACCATTCTTACCTGCTTTACCATCGTTTGCCAATCCACATCCTATTCTCAACACATTTTCGAAACCTTCGCTGGCAGGGGAAAGTTCGCATGTAAATTTAGTAAACTTTCCTGAGGTATTATAGAATCGATGCACTGTCCCTATTGGAGCAGTTGCTGTTTCGTTTTGATTTAGAATTTTAATTTCTTTTCCAACCCGGACATTTAATTGTCCTTCGATTATTTTGAAACTTTCAGAAAAACGTTTATGATAATGCAGTGGATTTCCTCCTTTTGGACCCAGGTGAACTTCCATTAAAGTCTTCTTTCCGTTTGTTTGTTTTGAAGTTTCAATAAAAATTATTGTCTCATCAATAATTGGATTTACTATTGTTTCCATCTCTGAAATTTTAAATTTAGTTACAGCTAATTTTCCAAATATAATAGTGCATCTTCTCCAAAAACAAATTATTTAAGTTAATTTTTCGAAATGTGAGGTAGTTGTTTGATTTTAAGATGTCCATAAAAATAGAGAGAAAATTCATCAGAATTAGACTCTTGTTCAATTCTTATGAGTCTGTTGTCGGAAGTTTTAATAGTTTTGGGAACAAAAAAAACAGTTGAATATTTTTTCCAACTGCTTTTTCAATATACTATTTGACTGTTTAATGATAGACTAAGCTCTCGGCTCACGAGGAGGTCTTTCTTCTCTCGGTGGTCTTGGCAATAATGCTTTATGAGAAAGTTTGAATTTACCTGTTTTCTCATCTATGTCAAGCAATTTCACGTCAATCATATCCCCTTCGTTCAAACCAGATTGTTCCATGGTTTCTACGCGCTCCCATTTCAGTTCTGAGATGTGAAGCAAACCTTCTTTCCCCGGCATAAACTCAACAAATGCACCGTATGGCATAATAGATTTTACTTTTGCATTGTAAGTTTCGCCCACTTCCGGAATTGCAACGATACCTTTGATTTTGTTTACAGCAGCATCCAGAGATTGTTTATTGGCAGAAGCGATTTCTACGCGACCTTGTTCTCCAATTTCCTCGATAGTAACAACTGCGCCTGTTTCAGCCTGAATATTTTGAATGATTTTTCCACCAGGGCCAATCACTGCGCCAATCAATTCTTTCGGGATAAACATCACAACAATGCGTGGAGCATGTGGTTTCAAGTCTTCACGAGGCTCGGTGATAGTTTCTTGGATTTTGTCCAAAATGTGCATACGACCAGCTTTTGCTTGGTTCAGCGCATTTTCAAGGATTTCAAATGAAAGTCCGTCCACTTTGATGTCCATTTGTGTAGCGGTAATTCCGTCACGAGTTCCGGTAACTTTGAAGTCCATATCACCCAAGTGATCTTCGTCACCCAAAATATCAGAAAGAATTGCGTAATTCTTTCCTTTATTTTCGGAAATCAATCCCATTGCGATACCTGAAACCGGTTTTTTGATTTGAACACCTGCGTCCATCAAAGCTAATGTTCCCGCACAAACCGTTGCCATAGATGACGAACCGTTTGATTCTAAAATGTCAGAAACTACACGAACTACATAAGAATAATCCGCCGGAATCATCGGTTTCAAAGCGCGGTAAGCCAAGTTTCCATGACCAATTTCACGACGACCTACGCCACGTTGTGGGCGGGCTTCACCGGTTGAAAATGGAGGGAAATTATAGTGCAATAAGAAACGATCTTTACCTTGCGTAAGAACTTCATCTACCAATTTTTCATCCATTTTCGTTCCCAAAGTAACAGTAGTTAGTGATTGAGTTTCACCGCGAGTAAATACAGCAGAACCGTGTGCACCCGGCAAATAATCAATTTCTGACCAAATGTGACGAATTTCTGTTGTTTTACGACCATCAAGACGTTTGCCTTCATCCAAAATAGAACGACGCATAGCTTCTTTTTCTACCGCGTGGTAATATCTGTCGATAAGAGCTTTCTTTTCTTCGGCTACTTCCGGATCAAGTGCTTCTACATATTCTGCTTTTACAGCTTCAAAATTCTCAATGCGAGAGTGTTTGTCAGCGTTGCATGAAGCAGCTACGGCATATACTTTATCGTATGTTTTTGCCCAAATATCTTGTTTTAGTTCTTCGTCATTCTCTTCGTGGCTGTAAGTGCGTTTTTCGGTTTTGCCAACTTCTGCCATCAATTCGATTTGTGCTTGACACTGAATTTTAATAGCTTCGTGTGCAATGCGAATAGCTTCCAGCAATTCAGCTTCGCTAACTTCTTTCATTTCACCTTCTACCATCATGATGTTGTCCATAGTAGCGGCTACAATTACGTCAAGGTCAGCGTTTGCCATTTGTTCGAAAGTAGGATTAACCAAATATTCTCCATTAATTCTACCGATACGAACTTCAGAAATTGGTCCGTGGAAAGGAATATCAGAAACAGCCAATGCAGCAGAAGCAGCCAATCCGGCCAATCCGTCAGGCATATCTACGCCATCAGCAGAAATCAGGTTTACATTTACAAATACTTCTGCATGATAATCATCCGGGAAAAGTGGACGCAATGCACGGTCAATCAAACGAGCAATCAGAATTTCATAATCTGAAGCACGTCCTTCACGACGAGTAAATCCACCGGGAAAACGGCCGGCAGCACCGTATTTTTCTTTGTACTCAACCGAAAGCGGCATAAAATCGGTACCGGGAGTTGCATCTTTTGCAGCACACACGGTAGCCAAAAGCATGGTGTTACCCATACGAACTACTACTGAACCGTCAGCTTGTTTCGCTAGTTTTCCGGTTTCGATAGTAATTTCTCTTCCATCACCCATTGTGATGGTTTTTGTAACTACATTCATAAAAATTACATTAAATTATTTTAAACTTTAAAATTTCGAGTGCAAAGATACGAATTAATTTTGATTTTGAGTGAGTTAATGTGCTGAATATAAATTAGTATTTTGGCATTCTTAACTTTTAAAAGATAAAAAAACTGCTTGTGTTTTCGCAAGCAGTTTTTTCGTGGACTAATTAACAGAACAATATGAAGTATTTAATTTTCGGTTTCTTCTGGGCAAGGAACTACTTTTCTTACATCAAAGTGAATTCCGTAATAAGCATACGCATCAACAACTACTTCTTGTACAATTGCACCTTTGTAGGTTTTAAACTGACCTGGTGCAGGGTTTTTGGCTGGAGGAACTGCATCGTAACCTTGTATTTTTAATGCTTCGTTCACATCTTGAGAAATCCAGTCGTTAATCAATTCTATGCTGATAGTAACCTTTCCATCAACTACGTCTGAGAATGTTGCATAACCTGCCAAATGTTTTTGACCTGCATAAATTTCTACTTCTTTACCTGCAACATATTCAGTGTAAGTTGCCCAATTTCCTTTTTTAACGTAACTGTCGCCAAATGCCCATGCAGTTTCATCATTATAGCATTTTTCATCAACCGGTGGAGGCGGTGGAATGCATTCTTGTTTACAAAAATCGAAATACATTGACCAATTGTTCCCAGGGAAACCCTCGCCTTTACCCCAGGCAGTTTCAGCTGCAACTTGTTCTCCATCAACAATTTTCACAACTTCAGCATGTGCGGCAACAATCATACAGTCAGATAAAGCATCTTTTTCAAATTGATAAGTAACTGTAGTTTTTAACGGGTCGAAACTTTCATTTACCGGGAAATGACCGTTTTGAGGATTTCCACCTCCCGATAATGGTACGTCCTCTAAGTCTCCCACAAAAAGATGGACTGCTTTTAGTAGCCAGCCATTCTCAGTATTGTAGGTTACATAAACATAGTTTTCATCATTCCCAACTGTTACATTTCCGGCAAGATGGTGTTGTCCGGCTAATAAATCAGTTACTTTTACTTCACCACAATATTCTACTGTTCCTACAAATGGAGCTGAGAATTTTGGATTCATCATAGGACTAACTAGTTCATTGCTTACTAACTCTTCATTAAGCACATTTTCATTCGAACAGGATACTACGAATAAACCAAACAAGGTAAACGTAACTATCCCAAGTAAGGATAATTTAATTTTCTTCATGATTAAAAAAGTTTTAGGTAATTAGAAGTAATAAATAAAATAGAAAATTTTTCAGATTGCTAAACTAAATAATCAATGAAGAGTTTGTTTGACTTAAAGCAATTAAAAATTGATTAATATACGCATTAACAATTTTAAAATATGACTATACGTGCAGATTATAAGTGTAATTGCTTTATATACAGGTGGTTTAGAGTTCCAAAGTTATTTGGGGTTTTGAGGCGTTTTTTGGAATTGTGAAGGTGTGTATCCAAACATTTTTTTGAACGAGCGGGAAAAATGTGAAAAGTCATTATAACCACATTCGGCAGCAATTTCTCCAATCGGTTTAGTGCTTTCGATAAGTAATTTCTTTGCTTTTCGGAGTCGAAGCTGAATTACATAGTTCATGCAAGATAATCCGGTGATTGAATTTAGTCGTCGGTTGAGTTGAGAGGTACTAATAGCAAGCTCAGAAGCTAGTCCGTGCGGAAAGAACTCAGAATTTGATATTTCACGATATGTTATATTGGTCACCTTTTTTAGAAACTCAAAATCTTTATCAATTTCTGTTTTAGATTCGAAGTCTTTAAATAAAATATCTTTGTATTTAGAACTGATAAATTCTCTGTTTTTTAATAATTGTGTAATAATAGCTGTAAGTTCTTCAAAAGAAAAAGGTTTCAATAAGATTGCATCTGCACTGGAATTGAAAATTTTTACTCGGTTTTCGATGTCAAAATTGGAACTTAATACAAGAACTGGAATATGAGAAGTTGCATCAGTTTTTTTAATGAGATTACAAAATTCGTTTGATGCTTCTGAAGAAATATCTTGATCAAATATTATTAAATCAGGTAATTGTCTAGTTGTCTCCTCGAAAGCTTCATTCTCGCTTCTGCAGAATAATAATCGAAATCGTTTTTGCAAAATTGTACGGAGTAAATAAATTAAATCATCATTTTCTATGATAATTAAGATCGTTTTTTTGTTGACAGCTTCTATTTCTAAATCATTAGTAATTATTTCCTGTTGATTGAAATAATCGATTTCCTCAAAAATATTATTTGTGATTGGAAGTGAAACTTTAAAAATATTCAAATCATTTTCGTCTCTTCTAAATTCTAAAACTCCATGTAAACTTTCTATTATATACTTTACGAATATTAGTTTTTTATCCTTTCCACTGGTTTTAATATAATCCTCCTTGGGTGAATTTGTTGTGTCAAGAATTTGAAATAAATCATCTTTTGAAATAATTTCACCAGAATCAACAATTTCAAAAGTGATATAATTATCACTTTCGATATTTATAAAAAAACGGATTACATCATTTTCAGAGCAATGTTTAATCGCATTGTTTAACAGATTACTCACGATTATTTGCATAGAATTCGGCGAATAATCCATGAGAAACTCATCTTTTTCAGATTCAAATAAAAGATCAATATTTTTATCATTCGCAGTTTTTTGAAAAACAGAAATTAAATATCTCAGAAAAGCAACAATATTTCCATTTGTCATTTTAATTGTTTCTTTTTCAAAATCAAAGCCTGTGATTGATTGCATTTCTTGGATAAGTACTTGTAAAGTATGAGATTGACGATTTATAATCTCCAAGTCGTTTTTATTACGAGTGTTTTCGACAGAATTTATATTACTATTTAGACGTTCATTTATCCCTAGGATAATATTTAAGGGTGTTTTTAACTCATCGCTAAAATATTTTAAAATTTCATTCTTTTGTTTTTCTTGTTTGATTAATTCGTTATCCTTTTTATTTCTGGTAATGCTGTAAAAAATATAAGCCAAAAATAGCAGGAAAAGAAGTCCTCCAAAAATTATAAATAAAAGTTTTGCGTTGCTTTGTTTTTTCTGAAGAAAAGCGTGTTGAAGCCCAATTTCATAAATAAATTCTTTGTTTTTTTCGCTTTCGAACTGAGATTTAATATCCATTACCCGTCCCATCCGCTGATCGCTTTTAATATGCTCTTCTACTTCATCTCGTAGTAAAAGTTCGTTCAATGCCTGCTCAGTTTTACCTTGAGATTTATATAAAGTAGCCATCAGTTCATGCCCGACTTTTATATTATCATTAGAGTTAATTTGCAGGGCATATCCCATTCCTTCTTTGATGAATTTTTCGGCTTCACTATATTTGTTAAGTTTTACGTGCAGCCTTCCAAGCAAATAGCATGTTTCTATAGAATACTCTTTATCTGGACTTGGGGATAAGACATTGTAAGCTTGCATCAAGTAAGTTCCGGCAAGATGAAGTTTGTTTTGCAGCATGTACATATTCCCAATCCTTGTATTACAGTATGCAATCCCAACTTCATTCTGAATTATTGTATTCTGCTCAAGCGATTTATAGTAATAATCAAAAGCAGAATCATATTCATTTTTCATTTGAAGTGCCAAGCCCATATTCGCTAGGTTTATTGCAGATTTTGGGTTGACTTCATCTACTTTATTGGTTTGAATTGTTTTTTTTATATAAAATAATGCCTCATTTGCTTGCTTGAGAGAAAGAAACACGTTTCCTAATCCAGTATAAGAATTTTTTATTTCTTCCGAAACAATTTTTCTTTCTTCGTCCAATTTACTTAAGATGGAAAGTGCCTGGAAGAAATTTTCCGCTGACTTGGAGTATATTCCTAAATGTCTTAAATCAGTCCCAATTTCATTGTGAGATTTGGCAATCAAAAATTTATCATTTATAGATTCGGCAAGATTTAAACTTTTATGGTGATAGAATATGGCTCGCTCAAATTGAAAGTTTTCCAAATAATAATTTCCTAAAGCACTATTGCCCAATATCTGAAGTGGGATATTATCGTTTTTTTGTCCTTGTTCAATTTGATTTAATAAGAAAAGTGTGTCGTTTTTGTGTTTAGTTAAAAATTTTTCTTGCAGATAAACACTGTCAGCAAGGAGAGAATTACTGAGATTATTAGGATTCGATTGATTGCAAGATACAAAAATTTGCAGCGATGAAATCACCACTAGAAAAAATATAGCATGTTTTAGTTTTGCTAAAGTGTGTATGATTTGTATGCATGAAAGCATAATCAAACAATTTTTGAATGCCTATTTTTACAAATATAATCTAATATTTGTGATTAAATACATTTTTCAGAAAAATATGTTACAATCTGGCGCTTACAAAAAAAGCGAAATCTTTCGACTTCGCTTTGATGATATATAGTTACCGGAATTTTTATCTTCCGGATCGAGTTCCGGTGCTTGTTCTTTCAGGAGTACTTGTAGAAGTTCCGGTACGTGTTCCAGTAGTGGAGCTTCTGGTTGTAGTTTCAGTTCGTCTCATTTGTGGCTCTACTCTTACCGGATTACCAATCGGAGTTCCGTAGTAATTGGTGTCTGTCGTGCGTCTCGTAGTTTGAGTACTTGTTCTATTGGTCGGAGTTGAACTCTGAGTAGTAGGACGTGTAGTCGTTTGAGTACGAGTTGTTGTCTGATTACGAGTTGATGTAGCAGTTCCTGCGTCTCTTGTCGTGGTAGTACGATTTACAGTAGAATTATCTCTGGTTGTAGTCGTTCTGGTTGCGTTGATACGCTCCTGATTTACTCGTCTTGTAGTTTCACTTTGCACTCTGCGGTCTTCCGCGGAATAAGTAAATTGGCGATTGCTGCGGATGTTGCGGTCGTCCCACTGTCTTGCGCGATGACGCTCATTTTCTTGCCAGTAAATGGCCCCTTTCTGATTCTCGTTAAATCCACGTACATAAGGTATGTTGCTATAGTCGTAGTAATCAATGTAATAGTATCTCGGATAATGTCTTACATAGTAGTGGTGGTGCATCCACGGTTGATATACTCTCGTATTGACAATTACAATGTAGCTATTAAACAAATCGTAGCTTGCATAGAACGGTGCAATTGAAGGAACGAACATCCATTGACCCATGTTTAGCACGATAAAATCGCGAGTGGCTAGGTCGTAGTACACTTCAATGTCTGGGAAATAATAGTAACGTGCGCCTTGGTAGTAAGCCGGAGCCCAAGTTGGATTATTATAAGAATAATTGTAAACTTCTACTCGCTCTTGAGGTACTCCTTGGTAGGAAGCACATCCGGTGAAGAATACGGCAGTCAGCAAAACTGAAACTGCAAGTGTTGATTTAAGTAATAGCTTTTTCATGATAATTTTCCTTTCTTATAAAGTGGATATTCAGTTTGTAACTAATAGTAAACAAATTATATGCCGAAATTCTTAACAGAATATAAATTGCAGATAATTAGATCTTTATGATGATTAATTTTCTTTTGAAATGAACGTTTCAAATAGTTGTATCGGCATATTTGATGTGGTATAAAATTATTTAATCAAACTAAATATTCGTTCGCGTTGTTTTGATTGTGTAATAACTAAAAATAAAAAAATAATCAATAAAAACAATCGAAAAATGAAAAAGAATTTGTTCGTGCTATTATCGGCACTTTTTATTAGCAGCGCAATGTTCGCTCAGACAACTTATAAAGTTGATCCTTATCACACATCCATCAATTTCAAAGTAAAACACTTGGGAATTAGTTTTGTAAACGGAAAATTTGAGAAATTTGACGGAAAAATTACCGGTTCAGATTTCAAAACAGCAAAAGTTGATTTTACCGTAGATGTAAATAGCATCAACACCAGCGTAACTCCAAGAGACAATCACTTGCGCAGCGCAGACTTTTTTGAAGTAGAGAAATTTCCACAAATGAAGTTTACCAGCACTTCATTTAAGAAAAAAGGTAAAAAATACAAACTGACCGGAAATTTGACTATCAAAGACGTAACTCGTCAGGTGACTTTTGATGTGAAAATGGGAGGAAAAAACAAAGCGCAAGATGGAGCTGAAATCCACGGATTTACTGCTAAAACCACTATTAATCGCTTTGACTATAACGTAGCTTACGATCCAGATCTAAAATCAATAGGTAAAGACGTTACTATCATTCTTCACCTGGAATTCAAAGAAGAGAAATAAATACATTTGACTAGTTAACTAAACAAAGAAACCGACTTTCGTCGGTTTTTTGTTGTTTTATGAAGTCAATTAATATCCAAAATGAAACAAATCTCCAATCGAATCAATTTTTATCTGACTGAAAAAATGTGACAGCATATTAGTGTCATTAAGTGCTGCAAACAGAATTATCACAAATAAAATTCCATAAACTCCTCCGGCAATGTGCGCCGAATGATTTACATTTCCGGCTTGCTTTTTCTCCAAATATATGGAAAGTACCACGTAAATAATCCCAAAAAGAAACGCCGGAAGCATAATCGGGATAAACATGATGCCCATAAAACTCATCGGATTTATTAGAATATAGGCAAAAACGACTGCCGAAACTGCTCCCGAAGCACCCAAACCCCGATAATATTGATTGTCTTTTTGCTTGATGTAAGTTGGTAGAATGGAAATCACTAATGCCGTTACGTACAGAATAATATACCAAATTCCTCCTTCAGTTTCGCCCAGCGTAGATTTGAAAAATCGTTCAATGTACGTCCCAAAAATGAACAACGTCAGCATATTGAAAATCAAATGCGTGTAATCTGCATGAAGCACGCCGTATGTGATTAGTCGATGCCATCCGCCTTGTTTTACTGCTGGAGGGAAAAATATCAGTTTTTCTGCCAAAGCACGATTGCTAAAGGCTCTGTATGAAATAAATGCGGTTATTGCGATAATGATAAATGTAAGCATATTGTCTGTATTTATATTGTTTGTGATTTTGAGAAGCACTGTGTTAGTACTTGCTTTAAGCCTTCCCTTGAGGAGGAGGTTTGGTGGGGGTTTTTTCTCTTACGATCGAAAAATAAATCCCTATCAAACTAATTCCTGCAAAAGTCAGAAATCCCCATTTCATTGCTTTTAGAAATGTAGGATTTGGAACTTGTTCAATGCCTTTCCCGTCAAACATTCCTGCAAAAAGTAGGGTAACAATTGTCATGCTGATGATTTGACCGATTATCCGCATCGAAGCAGCTGAACCAGAAGCCTGTCCGTATTGCGAACGATCTACCGAACTCATTATGATATTCATATTTGGAGATGAGAAAAGTGCAAATCCCAGTCCCACCCAAAGCAAAATCACTACAATAACCCAATGCGGTGTATCTCCTGTAAGAAAAGCCATCGCAGCCAGTCCGATACTGCACATTGTCATTCCGATGGTTGCAAAATAGCGTGCTTCAAATTTATCAGATAGTCGTCCTACGAAAGGTGAGAAAATCGTCATCATTATCGGTTGTGCAATCAGAATAATTCCGGCTTGCTGCGGAGTAAGTTCCTGTACTTTTTGGAGATAAAGGCTTAAAAAGAACACGATGGCCGCCGTTGCACAATAATTGATTAGCGCGGCTAAATTTGAGTAAGCAAAAAGGCGGTTTTTGGTGTACATTTTTGTGTCGATAACCGGCATATCTACTTTTGCTTCAATCATCCAAAAAAGCACAAGCGACAGCAATCCACCGCCCATTATCATCCAGCCTTTTAAGTCGGGAATTTGCGAAGAACCGTAAACCAAACATACCAATCCAAGCATAAAAGTGATAAGTCCTTTAAAATCCATCTTGCTCGATTGGCCGTGTTTCGCTTCGTCTTTATCCAAAAATCGGAATGCAACCAGCGTGGAAGTTAAGCCAAGTAGAGCGCTAACCCAGAATATAGAATGCCAGCCTAACTGTTGCGTAAGCATTCCGCCGAAAAACGGTCCGAATGACAATCCGAGATAAACCGATGATACCGAAATTCCTATCACGCGACCGCGATGTTGCGGTGGAAAGGCCGAAACGAGAATAGCATTTCCTGTGGTATTCGTAAATGCCGCGCCAATTCCCTGGAAGAATCGTGCAACTATCAGCCAACTTCCACTCGGAGCCAAAGCACTTGCAACCGAACCAAGCGTAAAGATTATAAGGCCGATTTTATATAATTTCCCAATTCCCGAATTATCGCCCCAACGCCCTACGGGAAGCAAAAACATCGCCGTGGAAAGCAAAAACGATGTTACCACCCAACTCAGCATCACAGCATCCATTCCAAGCGATTTCTCGATGGATGGCAAGGCGATATTGATGGATGAAATCAAGAAAGTTCCCATAAACGATGTTATGGAAATAATCAGCAGGATGGAAACTTGTTTTTTAGTCCAGTTCATGTTTTACTTCGAGTTATATGCCCTTCGGGCGATATTTGTCCTTCGGACGATGTTATTTGTTGTAAAAAGCCTCTTCATTCTTCTGTCTTCACGCTTCGTTCTTCGAGCTTTTCCTACTTTTCTGTTAAAAAACTGTAAATATACTACTTTTTACGGCAATGGATGCAACGTTTTTGTGTTAAAAATCATCTATCAAATATAAGCCTTAACTTTTTAGAACAATGAAGAAAATAATTTTTGTACTTATTGCGGTTGCATTCATTGCATGTAATAACAATCCGCCGATAAACGATGTTCAAGGAAAATGGAAACTGATAAAAGTGGAAAATGCTTTTGCTCAGCAAAGTACGGATTACTCGTCAAACAACATCGTTTTTGACTTTGGAAGTTCAGTGGTGACGATTTCCGGGAATAATTCCAATGCTTTTTATATGAGCAACGGCAGTTATCCATACACTTTGCAGATGCAAAATTCCATATCACCAACCCATCAGACGATGACACTGACGCTGAAGGGAACTCAGTACATTTACACAAAAACGGGAAATGAAATGACGTTAAATAATGGCTATGTAGATGGCGATAAATTGACTTTTGCAAAGCTATAATTCTCATTTTGTGTTCCGTGGTTTGTCATAATTTGCTTATATTTGCAGATTATCAATTACTTTACGCTTATGAAGTCAAAACGAAATCTTTTTTTCGCATTCTTACTGCTTTCATTTGTATTTAATGCAAGCGCTCAAAATTTTAAATTTGGTATTCAGGCTGGTGGCGGAATAGCATCAGCATACAATGATTTTTCTGAAAAAAATGAATTTACGAATGACTTAGAACTCGGAATTCCAAAAAATTATCCGGTGCCATCGTATAGTTTCAATCTTTACGCATCCTTTCCGATAAATGAATTGTTTTCCATCGCTTTCGAACCCGGTTTTATTCAAAAGGGATATTCTAACAAATTTATCCAAATTAACGACCTGACGCACAATAAAAACTATTTGTCGTATGTGCAAATGCCGATTTTGCTGGAATATAAACTACAGGAACCGATTACATTAAGTGTCGGGCCGGAGATCGGTTATTTGCTCAAAGCTCGTCTGACTAATGACGGACTTGAAGGTAGCATTGATATGATGAATTATTACCAGAAAAATCGATTGGATATCGGTTTGCAATTTGGTGCATTCTATACTTTCAATGAGCGTTTTGACTTAGGCTTAAAGCTTGGTACATCACTTACAAACCTGGATAAAATTTATCTGACTAACGATTACCTCGAAATAGTTACAGACATTAAGAAAAAAGCAATGTACATAAATGCTTTTGCACGTGTGAAATTTTAAATAAAAAACTAATAATAAAAATAATAAATAAACTAATAATTAGCTCGTAAAATCCTCATTGGTCACTGAGCCTGTCGAAGTGAGGGGGGATTTAGTGAGCGTTTTACACTTATGAAAACACTAGAACCCAAAATCGTTTGGAACCATTTTTACGACATTACGCAAATTCCGCGTCCATCGAAAAAAGAAGAAAAAATCCGTGCATTTTTGCAGGAATTTGGTGAGAAAAATAACTTTGAAACAAAAATCGACAAAGCTGGCAACGTGCTGATAGTGAAATCTGCCACCGCGGGTTACGAAGATAAGAAAACCGTGATTTTGCAGTCGCACATGGATATGGTTTGCGAGAAAAACAAAGGTGTGGAATTCGATTTTGAGAATGACGCTATCCAAACCGAAATTCGTGGTGAATGGCTTCACGCCAAAGGAACCACGCTTGGTGCCGACAACGGCATCGGGATGGCGCTGATGCTTGCCGTGCTTTCTTCCACGAACTTGAAACACCCGAAAATCGAGTGCCTTTTTACTACCGATGAGGAAACGGGACTGACCGGAGCATTCGCTTTGGAGGAAAATTTCCTGACTGGTGATGTGCTTATTAACCTCGACTCGGAGGATGACGGCGAGATTTTCGTGGGATGCGCCGGAGGAATTGACACGACGGCTCGCCTGCGCTACAAAACCCGCAAAACGCCCGAAGGTTATTTCGCATTTTCGGTAAATGTGTCCGGACTTCTTGGCGGACATTCCGGTGATGACATTGAAAAACGCCGTGCCAACGCCAACAAAGTACTGAACCGCATTCTGTGGAATATGATGCAGGAAATGGATTTGCGCATTGCCAAAATTGACGGTGGAAACCTGCACAACGCTATTCCACGCGAAGCATCTGCGCTTGCCGTGGTGCCTTATGCTGATAAAGAAAAAGTGCGTGTGATTTTCAATCAGATTGCATCTGATATTGAGGGCGAAAACAAAGAAGTGGAAACCAAAATGCGTTTGGCGCTTCATTCGGAGGATGTTCCCGAGGAAACATTGACCAAAAAAAGCACCCGCAAACTGCTGAACGCCATCTATGCTTGTCCGCACGGCATCAAAGCGATGAGTGCCGATATGCCCGGCTTGGTGGAAACTTCCACGAATTTGGCGTCGGTAAAAATGATTGAGGATGACACCATCAAAATCGTTACAAGTCAGCGCAGTTCGGTGGAAAGTGCGAAGTACGACATTGCTCACCAAGTGGAAGCGGTGCTAAAATTGGCAGGATGCAAAGTTACGCACGGCGACGGCTATCCGGGTTGGAAGCCAAACTTGAATTCCGATGTGCTGAAAGTGGCAGAGAAAAGTTTCGAGAAATTATTCAACGAAACGCCGAAAATCAAAGCCATCCACGCCGGATTGGAGTGCGGGCTATTCCTGAAAAAATACCCGCATCTGGATATGATTTCCATCGGTCCGACTATGCGTGGCGTCCATTCGCCGGACGAAAGACTGCACATTCCGGCTGTCGGCAGAGCGTGGGAATGGTTGGTAGGAATACTGTCTGAACTATGATTTTTTTGATTAAAATGATTTTTCAGATAATCTAAAAGGAACACGAATGACGCAAATCTAACGAATTAACACAAATTTTCTTTTCGTTTTTTTATTAGTTTGTGTTATTTGTGTTTAAGTTTTCTTTGCGTCCTTGCGCCTTTGCGAGATAAAACTTGCAAAATGCGGTACTAAACCACAATTTATTGCTACAAATTTTCTAAAAAAGATTTGTGTCAATTTGCGACATTCGTGCAATTTGTGTTCCATATATTCAATCAAAATAAATCACTCTAAAATCACAGTTCAGGCCTTGAAACGCAAAATCATCAACGACCCGGTTTTCGGGTTTATCAATATCCCTAATGATTTCTTATACGACATCATTCAGCATCGCTATTTTCAGCGTTTGAACCGCATCAAGCAGTTGGGGCTGTCGTCGTTTGTCTATCCCGGCGCGCAACACACGCGGATGCTTCACTCGCTCGGCGCTATGCACCTGATGGGCGAAGCCATCGCGCAACTGCGACTGACAGGGCAGTTGATAAATTTCGACGAAGAAGATGCCGGACGCGCGTGTATGCTTTTGCACGACATCGGGCACGGGCCGTTTTCGCATACGCTCGAACATACGATTGTGCACGGCATTTCGCACGAGCAGATTTCGCTGTGGATGATGGAGCGGATGAACGAAGAAATGGAGGGTCGGCTGGGGCTGGCGGTCAAGATTTTTACCAATCAATACGACAAGCATTTTCTGCACCAACTCGTTTCAAGTCAGCTGGATATGGACAGGCTCGACTATTTGAGCCGGGATAGTTTTTTCTGCGGAGTGAGCGAAGGTATCATCGGTTCGCAACGGATTATCAAGATGCTCAATCTGCACAACGACCGCTTGGTGGTGGAAGAAAAAGGGATTTATTCCATCGAAAAATTTCTGGTGGCACGCCGGCTGATGTACTGGCAGGTGTATCTGCACAAAACGTCTGTGGCATCCGAAAAAATGCTGACAAATATCCTGAAACGCGCCAAAGAACTGGCTTCTGATGGCAAAGAATTATTTGCACCGCCGTCTTTGAAGTTTTTTCTGTATAATAAATTGACGAAATCCGATTTTGAAAATTCACCCGAACCGCTTGATAAATTCGCGGAGCTGGACGATGCGGATATTTTAAGTGCTGTGAAAGTTTGGGCAAATCATTCTGACAGAGTACTTTCTACGCTTTGCCATAATTTCACCAATCGGAAATTGTTCAAAGTGGAAATTTTGAAAGATAAAGAACAAGGCGAAAGTCTGCGGGCATTTTATTTGGAAAAATACAAAAAAGAACTCGGTTTCACAGACCACGAAGCCAATTATTTTATCGGCGAAGAAGTGGTCTCAACCGATACGTACAGCCCGGAAGATGAGACGATTGACATTTTATTCAAAGACGGAACGGTCAAAGACATTGCCGTGGCGTCTGATATGCTTAATATCCAAGTCCTAACGAAAAAAGTAGAAAAACATTATTTGTATTATTGGAGAGTTTGACACTTAAATTGGCTGTGTACTGATGAAAGATAAAGTATATTAAGTGGAGAGGTATTTATACATATTAGCTGATCATTCGTTGTCTTATATCTATGGAGAAAAAGAGAAAACTGGATATGATGCAATGAGACTTTTAGATGAATATGAATTACCTAATAAAGGCAAATTCATAGAAATTTTAGAGAAAAATGATTTTGATTTAACTGAAATTGAAAGTGTTTTTAATGATTGGGATTTCAATAACTATTTTTATAGAGATGGAAAAAACTATGATAGCGGTATAAGTTTTTGGGGACCAATGAATATTAACATCACCTTGTATGAAAAACTTATTGAAATAGATATGCCAATTGCGGTTAAATTTACTCAATGGTTTAATAAAGAAGATTTAAGTGTATTAGTTGAACCTTATACTGAATTTTTACATTCTTTTGTTAAGCATATAGGAGGTAATAAGCTACTATACCATAGAGAACTTTATGGTTTTATTCATATTAATCATCGACAGCTATCGATAGATGATATAGTAAATGATTTGAGAAGTAAAGGAATTAAAAGAGGCGGTAAGCGGTTTTGTGAGAGTGAGGAATTTGTAGATTTTGATTACTTCGTTGAGCCTGTTAGAATATGGTAGGTATAATTAATAAAGGAATTCACACAAAACCTTCAAAAGCCTTTTTTCCCCAATAAGACAAATAATTGGAAATAGTTTTGTAATTTTGCACCCTAAAAATTTATTTATGGAATTTTCAGCCCAACAGATATCAGACTACTTGAAAGGCAATGTGATAGGCAATCCTGACGTGAAAGTCAGCGGTTTTTCGGCCATCGAAAACGGCGAAGCCGGCACATTGAGCTTCCTTTCAAATCCGAAATACAGTCATTATATATACGATACCAACGCAAGCATCGTGCTTGTAAACAAAGATTTTACGCCTGAGAAAGAAGTAAAAACCACTCTTGTTCAGGTAGATAATGCTTACGAAGCTTTGGCAATGTTGCTTGGCTGGGTGGAGCAGATGAAACCGAAGAAAAACGGTGTTTCGCCACAGGCATTTATTTCGCCTTTGGCAAAAATCGGTACGAACGTTTACATCGCGCCGTTTGTGTATGTGGGTGAAGGGGCCGAAATCGGCAACTACGCGTCCATTGACGCAAATAGCTACATCGGCGAAAATGCCAAAATTGGTGAAAGCACCACACTTCACGCGGGTGTGAAAGTGGAGAAAGAATGTGAAATCGGCAAAAACTGCATCGTTCACGCGGGCGCTGTGATTGGTTCCGATGGATTTGGTTTTGCACCAACGCCGGACGGTTCGTACCGCAAAATTCCGCAAGTGGGCAACGTAATCATTGAAGATGATGTGGAAATTGGAGCAAATACAACGATTGACCGCGCTACGTTGGGAAGTACCATTATTCGTCAGGGCGTGAAACTCGACAATTTGGTTCAGATAGCCCACAATGTAGAAGTGAAGAAAAATACGGTCATCGCCGCGCAGTCGGGCGTAGCAGGCTCATCAACTATTGGTGAAAGATGCGTTCTCGCAGGTCAGGTTGGTGTTGCAGGTCACATCGAAATTGCTGATGGATGTATTTTTGGCGCACAAACCGGCGTTCCAAATTCTGTAAAAGAACCCAAAAGCGTAATGCAAGGATATCCGGCCGTATCAGCAAGCATTTTCCGCAGAGCATCAGTGGTTTATAAAAATTTGCCGGAATTGCAAAAGATTGTATATCAGCTGGAAGCACGAAGCACGAAGCTCGAAGAAAGACTGGATGCTTCGAAGTCAGGAGATTAAAGCACGAAGCACGAAGAAAAAATATGATTAAAACATTTTAATGTGAAATGAGTTTTTTAATTTTGTTTATTAAATTATTAAAAAGCGTACTTCGAGCTTCGTGCTACGATCTTCATACTTAAATATAAAGTACTTCGATCTTCGTGCTTCCAACTTCAAACTTAATTAAAAAACTTGAGCTTTAAATTTGAAAATCTGATTATTTGGCAAAAGTCAATGGATTATGGCGAAGATATTTTTAAGTTATCAAAATCTTTTCCAAAAGAAGAAATCTATAATCTGACAAGTCAAATAAGAAGAGCAGTTGATAGTATCGCATTGAATATTTCAGAAGGATCAATCGTACAATCGACACCCGAATTTCAACGGTTTATGGGTTACGCAATTCGTTCGTTAGCTGAAACTATAACTTGTTTGCATAAAGC
>CAZCIU010000054.1:0-17456 GCA_964498765.1 uncultured Paludibacter sp.
CACGTCGATCTGAGAACCCGGCAAGAACGCCTCAATTCCAAATACATCTACGATCATACCACCTTTTGTACGGCATTTTACAAAACCTTTAACTACTTCCTGGCTTTCAAGAGCAGCATTTACACGGTCCCAGCTGCGGGATGCGCGTGCTTGTTTGTGTGAAAGAAGCAATTGACCTTTTTTGTCTTCCTGGCTTTCGATGTACACTTCTACTTTATCACCTACTTTCAAATCAGGATTGTAGCGGAATTCGCTGATTGGCACAATACCGTCTGATTTGAAGCCCACGTTCACCACTACTTCGCGTTTGTTCATCGAAGTTACTGTTCCTTCTACTACTTCGTGGTCTTTGATTGTGTTAAGTGTTTCGTCGTACGCTTTTTCAAGTTCTTCGTGCGATTTTTCTGAAACAGCATCACCTTTTTCATAAGCATCCCAGTCAAAATCTGCGTCAGGTCCGGTAGGTTTTACATACTCTACTTTTTTAGCTTTTTTCTCTGTAGCTGCTTCTTCAATTACTTCTTCTTTTGCTTCGGCAACAGCCTCTGCTGGTTGGGTTTCTTCTACCACAGGAGCTTCTGCAGCAGCGGTTTCTTGAGTTTCCTCAATAGCTTCAGGAGTTTGTTTTACTTCCTCAGCCAATTTTTCGTTTTCTTCCATTACTGAAATTTTTGTTTTTTACTAATAAATAGTAGGTTAGACATTATATTGACTTAAAAATTCGTGGGTGCAAAGGTACAAATTATCAATGAAATACAAAAACAAATACCAAATAAAGTTGGAAAGAAATATTTGGGTGAAAATATAGAGAATAAAGGCAGTAATTATCTCGTATTATATTCATTTTGCCTGCTTTAGCAGTAAAATCAAAACATAAAATTGGATATTTGACACGTTTCTGTCAAGAAATTCTTCAAGTTTAGTTAAATTTGCAAAGTTTATTATTGAAATATAATATTCCAATCCGATGAAAAACGAAAAAGTATATAAAATGATTTTTGCTTCGGTGTATCCTTTTTACATTCAGAAAGCGGAGAAAAAAGGACGAACGAAAGAAGAAGTTGACACGATAATTTGCTGGCTGACAGGCTACAGCAACGAACAGCTTAACAATCAAATAGAAAAGAAAGTTGATTTCGAAACATTCTTTGGCGAAGCGCCGGAACTTAATCCCAACGTAACGAAAATTACCGGCGTAATCTGCGGTTACCGAGTGGAAGAAATTGAAGAAGAACTGATGCGAAAAATCCGCTATTTGGATAAATTGGTAGATGAACTTGCCAAAGGCAAAGCAATGGAAAAAATTCTACGAAAATAAATAAACAAGTAAAAAATAACAAGCTAAACTTTTCATAATGAGACATCTTGAATATGCATTCGATGCCAAAAACCAGATTTGGCGATATATCGTTTTATTGATTTTGGTATTTATTATAGGCAACACCATCGGTGGGCTTCCACTGGGATTAATTGTCGGCATTGCAGCTGTAACAAGCAATTCGACGATAGCTCCCAAAAACATGATGGATTTTGAGGCTTATGGTGTTGATCAAAACCTGGCTTTCGCTGCGCTGCTTTTCGTTTTCGCTGCCAGTCTGATAGGATTTATACTTCTACTTAGACCCTTCCACAAACGAACGCTCAAAGGTGTAATCAACGGTGGATATTCTTTCAGATGGAATAATTTCTCGATGGGTTTCCTTGTTTGGTCGGCATTTTTAATCGTGAGCATTCTCCTAAGTTTGCTGATTGAGCCGGAAAATATGAAACTTCAGTTTGACATCAAAAAGTTTATTCCTCTCTTTTTTATCACGCTTTTGATGGTTCCGCTTCAGACCACATTCGAAGAAGTCATTTTTCGTGGCTATCTGATGCAGGGATTAGCTACCAAGACGCGAAGCCGATTTTGGTCGATGCTTATTATTTCACTCGCTTTTGGATTTATGCACATTGCCAATCCGGAAGTGAAAGAATTCGGATTTTTCCTGACTATGCCGCAATACATTATCATGGGACTTTTGCTTGGAATTGTGTCGGTTCTTGACGATGGAATTGAAGTAGCAATCGGTATTCACGCGGCAAATAACATGCTTAATGCACTTTTCATTACACATAGTGCTTCGGCTTTTCAGACACCATCCCTTTTTGTGGTGGAAAATATTAGTCCATTAGCTGATTTGATACAAATTGCCATTTTCTCAATCGCATTTATATTTATTCTGAAGAGAAAATACGGTTGGAGATGGGAAGTTTTCAAGCAAAAAGTGGAACCATTTCCACTGCCTATAACTGAAACTGAAGAAATTTAACAAGAAAAAAGAGCTGAAATTCAGCTCTTTTTTGTTTATTGATGTTTTAATTCTTTGCGAACCAAACTGTGTTTTCTACCGTAAGTAAAATAAATTACAAATCCTATCAGCATCCAGGCGATTAAGCGCAGCCATGTATCCAAAGGCAATGCCATCATTTGTGCCAAACATACTACTGCTCCTAAAATCGGCACAACCGGAACCCAAGGTGTTCGAAATGAACGTGGTGCATTCGGTTCTTTTTTTCTAAGAATAATCAAACCGATACTCACAATTACAAATGCCAGCAAAGTTCCGATTGAAACTAATTCGCCCAACAGTCCGATCGGGAAAAGTCCTGCAAATACTGCAGCGAAACATCCGGTCACAATACTGGTCACATAAGGCGTTTTGTATTTAGGATGTGTTTTTGCAAAGCTTTTCCAAACCAAACCATCGTGTGCCATGGAGTAAAAAACTCTTGATTGACCAAGCAAAAGCACCATCACTACGGAACTCAAACCTGCAATCGCTCCGATGTTGATTATCGGACTTAACCAGGATAATCCGGCTCCGGTACTACTTATGGCTACTGCAATCGGCGCAGGCACATTCAGCTCGGTGTATTTCACTATTCCGGTCATCACCAAACTCACCGCCACATAGAGTAAAGTACAAATGGCCAAGGAATATAAAATCCCTTTTGGCATGTCTTTTTGAGGATTAATTGCTTCTTGTGCCGTGGTGGAAACCGCATCGAAACCAATATACGCAAAGAAAACCACTGCAGCTCCGGTAAGCACACCACTCCATCCGAATTGAGAGAATTTTCCGGTATTTTCAGGAACAAACGGAACCCAGTTTTCAACATTGATATACGAAATTCCAAAACCGATAAAAAGCAAAATTACGGCAACTTTTACTACTACGATGATATTATTGAAACGCGCTGATTCACGAATACCGACCACCAGCAAAGTTGTCATAATAGCAATAATGAACATTGCCGGAAAATTAATAATTGCTCCGGTCAATTTCCATCCGCCATGATCAAAAGCAATGGGACTTTGGCAAATTTGAGCCGGTAGATGAATTCCAATATCATTGAAAAAACTCACTACATATCCCGACCAACCAACAGCTACCGTAGCAGCACCGAACAAATATTCCAAAATCAAATCCCAACCGATAATCCAAGCAATAAATTCACCCATCGTGGCATAACCGTAGGTATAAGCACTTCCCGAAACTGGCAACATAGACGCGAACTCAGCGTAGCAAAGTCCGGCCAACACACAGCCAATGGCAGAAATAATAAATGAAACCGAAACTGCCGGACCTGCATGAAGCGCAGCTGCCGTGCCTGTCAGCACAAAAATCCCGGCTCCAATGATACATCCAATGCCAAGCATTATGATATTTGTCAAATTCAGATGCTTTCTCAAGCTATCTTCCTGCGCATGAGCATTGATTTGCGAAAGGCTTTTTCGAGCAAACAGGTCTTTAAACATAGGCTTTCAATTTATACATTTATTCACACCAATTATTTCTTTTTGTAAATTATTAAGCACAAAAATAACGAATATATTTATTCGCACAAATCATATTGAATTTATTTTTTATAAAAACTATTTTTGATGGATGCAGAATTTCCTCAAATAATCGGATATAAAATATCCATAAGCATCAGATTGTTAAAATAATAATCGTATATTTGTAAAAATAAAATTCGTGAAATATGAAACTCGACTTTGATAAATTTTTGATAAAGCCAAACAGCAAAGTCAAACTAAAAGACTTTGACACGGCTTATACTGCCGGTTTGAAAAAGAAAGACGGCAAGGAAGAACTGCAAAAAAACGTTGAAGAACTGGCGCTTTTTCAGGAGCAATTCTGGGCAGACGACCGCTATTCGATGCTAATTGTACTGCAAGCACCTGATGCTGCCGGAAAAGATGGCGCTATTCGCCACGTGATGTCCGGTCTTAATCCGCAGAGTTGCCGCGTGTATAGCTACAAATCGCCAACAAGCAAAGAACACGATCACGATTACCTTTGGAGACATTATTTGGACCTTCCGGAACGTGGAATGATTGGGATTTTTAATCGCTCGCACTATGAGAATGTGTTGGTTACGAAAGTTAATCCGCAATATTTAATGGCCGAAAAATTACCCGGAATTGATAGTCCGGAAAAGGCAGATAAAGCGTTTTGGAATAAACGGTATGAACAAATAAATAATTTTGAAAAGCACTTAAATCAAAACGGCTGTCAGATTATTAAGATTTTTCTAAATCTCTCCAAAGACGAACAAAAAGAGCGTTTGCTGGCTCGATTAAACGAAAAAGACAAAAACTGGAAATTCAGTTCGGCCGACCTTGCTGCTCGCGCTCAATGGGATGAATATCAGAAAGCATACGAAGAAATGCTTGAAAAAACGTCGACAGATTACGCGCCTTGGTATGTGGTTCCGGCTGATAAAAAGTATTTTACACGCGTTGCCATCGGAGAAATTATCGTGAAACACTTCAAAGAACTTGAACTTCGCTATCCTTCCGGCGAAAGCTTGGAGCAATTAGCAAAAGCGAAGGAAATTTTGATGAATGAGTAATTTGAAGAAAAAACAAGAAAAAAGGCATTGCAGCTCTGCAATGCCTTTTCTATTATCAATTTTGAGCAATAAACTACTCAAACATATTTCTGAAGTGAGAGAAAAATCCTTTCGAAGCTGAAGTGCTTGGCTTGAAATTTTTGGATTTATCCAGATTTTCAAGCGTTTGTTTTTCTTCCTTCGATACATTTTCAGGGATATAAACGCCGATATTCACCAGCAAATCGCCTTTTCCGTATCTGTTTACACTTGGCAAACCTTTTCCTCGCAAGCGAAGCACTTTGCCGGGCTGCGTACCGGATGGAATATTCACTTTCACTTTTCCATCTACCGTTGGCACTTCTACCGAGCCACCCAAAGTCGCTACCGGAACTGACAACAATAAATTGTAAATCAAGTCATTTTCATCGCGGATAAGTTCCGGATGCTTTTCTTCCTCTATTACTACCAGCAAATCGCCGTTCATTCCGCCACGCGGAGCAGCATTTCCTTTTCCGTTTACCGAAAGCTGCATACCTTCCATCACGCCGGCCGGAATATTGATATTGATTACTTCATCTTGCTTCAAAACTCCATCACCACCGCAATGCGAACATTTTTCCTTGATAATTTGTCCTTCGCCGTGGCAGGTTGTACATTCTGATGTGGTTTGCATTTGGCCAAGAATGGTTTGCTGTACACGCGTAATTCTTCCGCTACCGTTACAGGTAGTACAAGTTGATGTGCCGGAACCCGCGGCAGCTCCCGAGCCGTTACAGTGCTGGCAAGAAACTTGCTTTTTGACTTTAATTTTCTTTTCTACTCCCGTAGAAATTTCGGCTAAATTCAGTTTCACTTTCACACGCAAATCGGAACCACGTCTTACACGTTTTCCTCCTTGCGAGCCACCGAATCCGCCAAAGCCTCCGAAACCACCAAATCCGCCGCCAAAGTGACCGCCAAAGATATCGCCAAAATGAGCAAAAATATCTTCCATACTCATTCCACCGCCACCAAATCCGCCACCGGTTGCACTGCTTCCTACGCCTGCATGCCCAAATTGGTCGTAACGCTGACGTTTTTGCTGGTCGCTAAGCACTTCATAAGCTTCGGCTGCTTCCTTAAATTTCTCTTCAGCAGCTTTGTCGCCCGGGTTTTTATCCGGGTGAAACTGAATGGCTTTCTGACGGTAAGCTTTCTTTATTTCATCTGCGTTAGCTGTTTTCTCAACACCTAATACCTCGTAATAATCTCTTTTTGACATATATTTTTAGTTTATAGTTTTTCAGTGAGTAGCTTATAAAATTCTTTATAAACCACTTACTTTCAACTATCTTTCAGAATTTTATTCTCCTACAACTACTTTAGCAAAGCGAATTACTTTGTCATTCAAGGTGTAACCTTTTGAAGTGCAATCGATGATTTTTCCCTTCATGTCTTCCGATGGAGCCGGGAATGTAGTCACAGCTTCGTGCACATCTACGTCAAATACTTCATTTTCCGTTGGAATGCTTTTCACGCCGTGGCTATTCAGGAAATTCAGGAATTTAGTATAAATCAAATCCACACCTTCTTTTACGGCCATCACATCATCTGAAGCGTCCATGGCATTCAGCGCACGCTCAAAATCGTCCACCAAAGGCAACATATCTTCAAAAATCCGTTCTCCGGCATTTTTAATCAAATCGGCTTTCTCTTTCAAAGTGCGTTTGCGATAATTGTCAAATTCTGCCATTAAGCGCAGATTTTTGTCATTCAAATCATCGCATTTTTGCTGTAATTCTTCGCAGCACTCGCCGTTTGCGCTTTCTTTACTGTCCGAAACTTGTTCGTTATCTGTCTCCAGAACTACTTCTTCTTGCGGAATATCGTCCTTTAATTCCTCTTTTTCAGGCTTATTCTTTGATCTCATATCTATAGTTTTTTATATTTCTTAATTTTTTGCATTCATTCTTTAACAATAAATCTGCCAAAACATCCGACTGACTTATTTGGCAGAAATCGGGACATTTTGGCAGAGATACTTAAGTATAAAAATATTTTCTGATGCCTACTTTTTATCCAACCATTTCAAGAAATCAGCCGGATTTTCCTGGAATTCCAGGTATTTTGTCAATGGTTTTCCTTCCACATCAAGCATTACGTAGAATGGCTGCGCATTGGCACCAAATTTATGACGTTGCAGGTAACTCCATTTATCACCAATGGTTTTTATGCGGCGAGTTTTGCCGTTTTCTTCCACGGTGTATGGATTTGCAAGTGGCTGTTTGTCATCCACATAAAGCGAAATCAGCACAAATTCGTTGTTCAGCCTGTCAGCTACGCGAGGATCTGTCCACACAGAAGCTTCCATTTTTCGGCAATTCACACAACCATAACCCGTAAAGTCGATAATCACCGGTTTGCCTTGCTGAGCCGCATATTGCATTCCTTGTTCGTAATCTTTGAATTTTGGGTGAACTTCATTTTCATACAAATTAAAATCCTGCGTGTAAAGCGGTGGTGCAAATGCACTGATGGCTTTCAGCGGCGCTCCCCAAAGTCCGGGTATCATATACACCGCAAATGCAAGCGACACAATTCCCATAAATAAACCGGAAACGGAAGTGTGTTTTGTGTCCGAATCGTGGATAAATTTGAGTTTTCCGAGCAAGTAGAAACCAAGCAAAGCAAAAATCACAATCCACAACGCTAAGAATGTTTCGCGATCAAGCAATCCCCAACCGTAAGCCAGGTCGGCTACAGAGAAGAATTTTAGTGCCAAAGCCAGTTCCAGGAATGCAAGAACAACTTTTACGCGGTTCATCCATCCACCAGATTTCGGCATGCTTTGCAGCAAAGATGGGAAAAACGCGAAGAAGCTAAAAGGCAAAGCTAATGCTACGGCAAATCCAAGCATCCCAATTGCAGGACCGAGGTATGAGCCGGAAGTGGAAACTTCAACCAGAAGCGTTCCGATAATTGGTCCGGTACATGAGAATGACACCAAAACCAAGGTAAATGCCATAAACAAAATACTTACAATTCCGCTGGTTGTATCGGCTTTGGCGTCCATTTTATTTGCCCAGGAAGTAGGAAGCGTAATCTCGAAAACTCCGAAGAATGAGATGGCAAAAACTACTAACAAGGCAAAGAAAAGCAGATTAAATACGGCATTCGTAGCCAGACTATTCAATGCGCTCGCTCCAAAAATAGCTGTAATCAGCAATCCAAGCGAAACGTAAATAATAATTATTGCCAGTCCGTAGAAAATAGCATCGCGACGTCCCTTTTTCTTATCTTTATTTCTTTTGAGGAAAAAGCTTACAGTCATCGGAATAATCGGCCATACGCAAGGTGTAAACAAGGCGATAAGTCCTCCCAAAAATCCCATGATAAACACCCAAATCAACGTACGATTAGACGCGTCTTTTTCAGCACCAAAAGCTCTCAACTCATCAATTACCGGTGTCCAAAGTTTCGTTAAATCTACATTCGCAGCAGGCAGAACAGCTACAGCGGCAGTATCTGCTTTAGCCAGCGTATCTGCGTTTAACACCGCCAAAGGCACTGCTTCTACAACTTCCGGTGTTTCGGTTTCAGTAGTTGCGGCAGCAGCAGGTTTTGCACCGGGTTTCCCAACCGACAATTCTTCTTCGGTAGGCGGCAAACAGCTTTTATCATCACAAACCATGTAATTTACCAAGACATTGGCATAAACGGCACTTGGATCGGTGAAGGAAATTTTCTGCACGAAAACTGCCTCATCGGCGTACCAATTTAATTTCATGTCGAAATTCGGGTCGTAAGCTTCCACCAATTTGGATTTAGCTTGCAGACCGCCCTCTTTTTTTGCATTTTCCAGTTTGTCAAATGTGATTTTGGTAGGAATAGGACCATCAGGCGGAATATTCAATCCGTACAAATGCCAACCTTTGTCCAGTTTGGCACGGATAATAATGTCTGCTGTGGTTTTTCCTGTCGATTTTTGCTCTATTGTCCAGGTCACCGGATCGTACATTTGCGCAAATCCTTGCATGGCAAATGTGAGTAAAGCAAGTAAAAATAGTATTCTAATCTTCATTTTTATAAATGATAATGTTGATTTCAATATGCAATAAACAGAAATATATGAATGATTGTTCATATATTGTCCTGTTTTTTATTCTCAAAAAGTAATAAAAAATTCAATTGCCTGCAAAATTACAATATTTATTTCGGTCTATGGGTAAAGGATTATGAGTTTTAAGATTTATAAATATTCTTTGCCTTTACAAGCGGACGATTTATCTTGTAAGCAGGAATTTGAAACTGATTCCAAAATTTGTGGATGAAACCGGATAAGATGACGACACGAGTGGCGCGGTCATTTGTCGGTCAAAGAACATTTGCAGATTCACTTTGGAGCTGAACACATAATCGGCTGTGAAGCGCAATGAAATGACTTTGTTTCCGCTGGATGCCTGCGTGATGTCTTCGCTTACTTTTCTGAGTAAACTTTTGATGTCTTTGTAAGAAAAATCCATGTTCAGTTTCAGGTCATTTTTCACGGTTTGGCGTTGTGCTGATTTCAGTTTTAGCACCACATCAAAATCATTTACAACATAACCCACACCGACAACAAACTCATCTGAAAGTGCTTCAATCAGCTGTGTGCTGTTCAAATTCAAGGAAAGATTTCGCTGCTTGCGGTATTCGGCTTTGGCGGTCATGCTGTTTTTCATTGCCATATTCAATCCGAATAGCGGACTGAAACTTTCATTGATGGAAACGGAAGAAATATCGTACGCCATGGATGGAATTGGCATATTTGTCTGCACATCACGAATAAACCCGAGCGCCGAATTATCGCCGTCCATTGCTACCCAGGTAGAATATGAGCCGTAATTTCCGATGGTGTAACTATTTCTGTAAGCGTGAGTTAAACTCACCGAGCGGAATTTATCTTTCACCCAATCCAGATTTGAAAGTCCGTTGAAATTGACTGTCCAGTTTGGTAAAATATCCAAAATAGACAAGAATGGATTTGTTTTTACTTTTTCGGGATCTTTACCAGTATATGCCGCTAAAAATGCCGGAATCAGCACGTCAGGCGAATTGATATCGTAAGTTCCTTTTTCACGGTCAAATGGCTGATTGCTCAAAGAAGGATCACCTGCGAAAAATCCGATAGATGGATAATTTCTGCCATCAAGCTGCCTTTCCAGCCGAGAAGCGATAATATTCCGGTATTCACGGAAACGGCGGAAAGTAAGCGAATTATAATTATCGGCAGCATCTCCAATTTTATCAAATGCGGTTTTCAGAGCAATTTGCGTGATGTTGAAATTACCGTTGAAAGTGGATGGCATGCCCGGATACATATAATGAATCACGGTATTTGCCATGGTTTGACGTCTTCCGGTTAAATCTATTTTTAGTCCGGCAATCGGTTCCACCGTTGCACGAATATCCAAATCCGAAGTAACCGCTTTATTGGCTGGATTTACCACATCTTCGCCCATATAGAGCCATCCGTGATCCCGAATTCCTTGAAGCGTAGAATCATCGTGATAACCAAACACAAAGCCCAATCCAGGTGCTTTAGTTCCGTTCAAATTGGACATGCCGAGGAAACCCGGTTCCGGCAAAAATCCCGGAATCGTTAAACTATTGGAATGAGTGAAATTCACGCTGAATTTTCGCACGCTCATCGGCAGTCGAATAGCAAAATCAGCCAATTTTTCGGCCGGACTGCGATAGTTCGGATCTTTGCTAATAATTGTCACAGAAGCATTCGAGGCATCCATAACAGGCACTACCACCACTGAAGATCCGTTTTTCACTTTGTAAGGCAAGCGAATCGGTCTGCCAAGCGAATCTTTGGCTGTAAATGTCAGTTTTTCGCTGTTCAAAGCGTGATTTATAGTCAGTGTATCTCCTTTTTTCAGCGTTACATTTTGGTTGAAAGTCTTCGGTGTGAAAGCTTGCTGGCGTGCGTTTCTATTCCCTCGATCCAAAACTCCTTTTAAGAATTTGGATTTTTTGTATAAATTCTCAAAATTCAAATCTGCATTTCCGGTAAATCGTCCCAGCGATGATGCCATATTTCCAATATCGGCTCCGCCTTCCATCACCGCGCTGCGGTTCCAACTGTACGTAGAAGTATATTGCGTATTGGCTGTAACCCAATCCATTAGCGGGAATTTATCAATCGGTAATTTCCAGCTGGCATTGAAAACCTGCTGATAAGAATACGGTGTTCCCATTTTGCGAATACTGCTCCAAACCGTATCGCGCCAAGCTTCGTAATGTTCTTTGCCAATTTCCGGTGTGAAATAAGTTTCCTCAATGTTCGCGTTCATCGCCGTTTGCAGGCCAAATTCAATGGCGCGCGTAAGTTTGTATTTGAAATCAAACTGACGATTCCACATAAAATCTTTGCTGAAACTCAAATTATCAAATGCTGCCACAGAATTCATTCCGGTAAAATCGCGCAATTTCATCTGAGAATACGTCCGGTTCAAACTGCTGCTGTACATAATCGAAGTAGGCAAATAATAGAAATTGAAATCTTTTATCAGCTTAAAATGCGGTTTGCTGAGCGATTTCGATTTTTTGAAAGGCTCCCACGGCTCCAGATTAAACCCGTAATTGTAATTAATAGCTGCACGTTGCTGTTTCGCCAGATTTTGCTCTATTTCCGGTGCATGTTCTGTCGTTTCGTTAGTCGAATAAGTAAAACTTAGGTTTGCCGGATCATAAAACATCGGCTTTTTACTACGAATATTAATTTTAGCATTCGTAATATTAAAGCTTTTCGATTCGCGTACGGTTTGCGTCATAGCTTTCAGCGAATCTCTATCCGATTGCTCTTCAAGAATTTCCAAAGCATCTTTCAACAAAATATCCTGATCGAGCGGATTGTATTTTGGCGACTGCGTTTCGTGGGTGTACGTATAATAAGCCGGTATTTGAAGTTTGGCCTGCTCCGGAAGGAAACGCCCCAAATCCAATGCTGCAGAGAGATTGAGCGAATAGTAATCTTCCATATTCCGATTGGTAACATTACTTTCAATGCCGCCAAATCCGGCAGTTTCCATTCTTCCCGCCACGTTAAACGAACCTAGGTCAGACAAATTCAAAGCCAAATTGGCCAATCCTGCCCAACCACCCGATTGGTCGAATTCAGACATGCGCATTTCATTCACCCAAATTTCACCCGAGCGAACTTCACCGCTTTTATTCCGTACACCAATCATGATATTTTCTACTTGAGAAATGGACGGATTTCCGATTACGGTAATTCTATTTTTCGGATTTTCTTTGTCGAACACATAAAATGGCGTTGCATTGGAAACCGTTCCGCCACGTTCTTTGTTGCGCTGAAGTTTGGTATCGGTAAGTGCCGTAAATGGAAAATCAAACATATTTTCGGGCATCCAAACGGTTTGTCTGTGTTCCAGATTATTGCTGGAATAAGTTCCGGCTGGCGTCAATCTCAACGGAATTTCGTACTCGTAGTAATTATTCACCATATCCGAGCCAATCCGCACAAATGCAGCCAGTTCGCCATCACCCAAATTCGGTGACATCGGCAATGCTTCCGCGTGAACAAACAGTTGGAAACGCTTGTACTGACGCATGTCGTACATAGTTTTTCGGTAAACCGCACGAGCATCATTCGGACCAAGGTCTGTAACCCGAAGCACCATTGCCTGCTCGTTTTTCTGTAAAAGTTGCGGCTGACTTGGATCGGTTTCGCGCGTAACTCCCGGAGGAAGTACGTAGTTTACCGGAATTTTTCGACCATTTTCCTCAATATTCACTGCCAAAACATCCAATTTCGCATTCGAAGCATCGTTTGCAGCAGTCAAAGGTTTGGTGTATTGTTTCCACTCGCCGCGCACAAAGTCAAGCGTAGCAAATCTCAAATGCGTTTCCTGCTCAAATCCGGTAATAAACATACGCACAAATCGGATGGATTTGAAATTGCGGATGCTGCCGACCTGATTGGTGTAATCACGAATTGGAATTTTGAACTGATACCATTTTACTTGCTCCGGTTTACCATTTTTCAAGGTAACATTGGCTGTAACCATGTCAGTAATAAAATTGGTTCCGACCTGCATAGCCGACGGACGAAGCTGAACTTTGTACTCAAAATATTTCTCGTATTCATTCAGCGTATTGTCCATATTAATATCTTCAATATCAGGCTGCAAAGTAGCAGAGGTGCTATATTCACTACCAACTTCGGCTGCATCCGGCGAGTTTCCTTCGGTGCCGTTATAGTATTTGTAGCGCTCCAAAATGCTCAGATTTCTATCGTCGTAATCTTTTCCCAAATAAAAATGATAATTATCGCCCGAAGGGTCATTCAGAGGCGAATGCGGGTCGTTTTCCATTTGAGAAATGACGCCCGGCTCCAAATGATTGCGCAGCTTTTCTACGTAATCTTTGTAAGTCGGGAATACAAATTCGTCTTGCGTGGAAAGACCATTCAAACCCACGTCTTGCTTTTCGCGCGCTCCGGCAGTATTGTCAAATGCCGTAACAGTGGACTGTGTAAGCGGAATGCGTCCCCAAACGGTAGTTTCAAAGTTCTGATTATTAGCATCAATCGGAAGTCCGTGTTCGAAAGTTTTCTTACCATCTTTCAAAATATCTTCGCTGATATCGCCCAGATTGAAATACAAATCGCCGCCGCTGTTATTTTCAGTTCCTTTCACAAAAGGATCCATCATCCAAAATTCGATGTATTCGATATTGGAATTTTCAAAATCGGAATAATCCACTTTTCGCATTATTCCTCCCCAGCGATCTTTCGGATTGGTCAGTTTTCCTGTAGCCGGATTTATACCTTCCACATCCAGATTGTAAGGTCCTCTCTCTTCGGGATAATATGAAAGATTGAGCAGCGTGATAAGTGAAGTTCCGGTTGGGTCGGTGTCCCGATTCGGGAAAAGTTCGGTTTCACGTACCTGACGCGTGTAGTGATCAGATTGCGATTCAAGATTTCCGCGCAAATTTGGCGGTGTGGTACGAGCTTCGCTATTCAAAATCCGATCCACAGCATACCATGAAAGCAAGGCACGATTTTTTCCGTAATCGATATTATTGTTCAGTTTTGATTCTTCAAACATGCCCGGCGTGCTTGCCAAAAACCAGTTGTACGGATAATGAATATCTATATTGGTTTTAGTGGATTCAAAGTCATCGATGTACGCCAATCCGACATCGCTTATTATGCGGGAATGTCCGGGTATAAGTTGCGCATATTCTGCATTGAAAGATAATGACGAAGGCTGCGTAGCATTCACAAACGGAATTTTGTCAATCATTTTGGTGAGCCACTGCGATTCTCGTTTCCATGCCGTATTCAAGCCCCAAATTGTGTTTTTTATCGGTTCGCTTCCGGTGTTCACGATTTTTGTCAATGGCATTTCAGAAAGGTGCATCAGCGTTCCACCCAAGCTAAAATCTTTGCTGAATTGATATTCCATGTGCGTTCCAAAAAGCGATTTTCGTTGCATATTGAACATGGATTGATTTTCCAGTTTTACATCAATATTTGTATTGGATTCAATGATGGAACGATTCAAGATATTGACTGTTCCCATGGTGTAATCCACGGTATAGTCCACATTTTCAATCAAAGTTTTTCCTCCGGCAGAAACCACCACCGAACCGCGCGGAATGTTCATCGCATTCAAGCGAATTTCCGAACTCGATTCAGAACCTTTGTAGCGACCAACCAAAGAAAATTTATTTTTCTCGCTAAATTCCTGCGCTACAACCAGCGTAGAATCGTATAATTCCTGATAAACATATTTTTTAGCAAGGGCATCATTGCCAATTTTCGCACGTAAGTGCGAACCAAAAGGTTCCAAAACCGGGAAAATAATTCGTCCTGTAGATGAAAGTGCGGTATAACCTTCCACGTAGTCAAAGCGACCATCGGGATTTATTTCATTTTTAATATCTAATCGGTCTAAATTCATCACACGAAGCAAAAGTTGATTCGCCACATTTCCTTCGGGGATGTACTGAAGTTCCGTTCCGATGGAGTCGTTTCGGTACATTACGTTCAAAGTAAAATCATCCGCACTCATCTGAATGGCACCTATGGAATAAATATTTTTCATCATCAAATCCCAGGAACTTAGCTGCGGCGATTGCGTGGTACTTTTCAGCAATTTCAGCAAAAGTGCGTTCGGAGCTTTGACATTATCCGTAGAAAATTCTCCAACTTGATAGACCTGACCTTGATACGTGTATTCAAAGGCCACGGCAAGTACTTCGTCCGGATTGAGCGATGAGCGCAACGATATAAATCCAAGCGCGTTATTCACCGTGTATTCGGATGGATCCAAACGGCGGGCATTTTCAATTTTCTCATAATCTTCTCCGCCGATAATTCCATGAATGGAGTAATTATTCGCAAGAACTGCATTCGTCTGCTGAATATCACGCACACCGGAAGCAGTAAGTCCTACGATTTCATCGTAAAGTGAGTTTGATTTATTGGCAAGAATGGTTCCGTTTGGCGTCCAGTACGGATTGTCAATTCGCTGAGGTTCAGCCAAATCCATAAAAGCAATGATGTTTCGGGCTTCGTTGAAATTTCCGCGTTTATTTGTCACCCACGCCTCTACCCGATTGATGACAATTCCCGAAGAAATAAATGGCAATTTGCTCATCGACTGTTCGTAATTGTCACGGAATGTATGCCCTAAGAAAAAGTGGCGATTATCGTCGTACTGGTCAATTTTCACTTCAAAAGGAATAGTTTGCACGCCGCCTTGCGAACTCACCGTTTGCGACTGCGATTCCTGTTGTGAAGCAATGGCGGAAATGCTCAATTTTCCAAATTGCAAATCGGTTTTTATACCGAAAAGAGCTGAGCTTCCCGTGATAAGCGAACCGCGCAAAGGCATACTCACGTTTCCGGCTTCAATCAGCTGAATAATATCGTCTTCTTTGCCTTTGAAGGAAAGTTTGGCGAGTTTTTGGTCGAAATCAAAAGACGCTTCGGTGTTGTAATTCAGCCCAAAATTGATTTTATCACCCACGGTTCCGGTTACGTTCATCTGGATTTTTTGGTCAAAATTCGGAACATTCGATCGGCGAGCGCGAGCAGGAAGCACAGGATTGTTGATGAAATTGCTTTTGAAACCAAAAATCAGCTCCGCAGAACCTTGCGTTTTTATCTGCACGCCACCCGGCCCAAAAACTTTGTCGGCCGGACCAAGACTGAATTTCATATCGGTCACCGAAAATTTATCTTCGTTGCTTTCCTTGCCTTTCAGGTTTCTATCGCGCCAGTATTCGAGCATGCTTTTCTGAAGCGAATATTCATTGTACTCATCAGGCGTAAGTGTGAGTGGCGTGGCAATTTCCATTTCGCCGACTTTGGTTCTCACCACGTAATTTCCCGTTTTTATATCATATTCAATCACCGTTTTCACATTTTCCGGCGACCGCAAATCCATCGGATAGCGTTTGTCCAAATCCTGATACGTTTTCACGTCCAGATTATCTACCGGAAAGCGAGTAGCAGTATCTTTGGAAGCTGTAGATGTGGAATTTGCCGGAGCTTGAAGATCGGCTTCAGGCTCAGGCATATAATGGCGAGAGGAACTTACAATACCGTAAGCTCCACCGATTAAAATCAAAAATAACGCTATGATAGAATATTTCTTCACTTTGTTTTTAAGTTGAGTGGTTGATTGGTCAAGTTGTTAAATGTTGAGTAAACAGATAGCCCATTAATCGTTATCGTTCAAATTATCACTAATTCTTTAATTAATTCGCCATTTAACTATTTAACCAATTCACCTATTCACCAAATTACAACATCTTCAACGCCAATTTTAATGCTTTTTCAACAGTAATCTCAGGTTCGTCTTTCAGAATTTTATCAATTGCTTTTTGCGACGGTGCAGCCGCAAATCCAAGCATAGTAAGAGCTGCCAGCGTTTCTTCGCGCACCGGATTAGCTGAGAATGACAAGGTCGAAGGTGCTTTATCATCTGCTGAAATGCCGATTTTCAGGATTTTATCTTTCAAATCCACCAAAATCCGCTGAGCTGTTTTCGCTCCGATACCTTTGATGGCGTTAAGTGCCGTAACATTCTCGGAAGCAATGATTTGTTGGAGTTCAGCTGCCGAATAAGACGACATGATAACGCGAGCCGTATTTGCTCCAATTCCGGAAACGGAAATCAGTAATAAAAACAACTCACGCTCGCTCTTATTCATAAATCCGAATAGTACATACGCATCTTCGCGGATGGCTTCGTGGATGTAGAGTTTCGCTTCGGTTTTTCCGTTCAAATCACCGAAAGTAGTCAGCGAAATATTGATAAAATATCCTACTCCGCCCGTTTCTATCACGGCGTTGGTAGGCGTAAGTTCGGTTAATTCACCTTTTATATAATCGATCATTTTTTTAGACGAATAGACGTTATACTTTCAGAACACAGACAAAGTGGCTTTTTAACTATAAAATGAGCCAAAAAGCCAATCCGTCGGAAATTATAACGAGTTTTTCGGAAAAATAGTGTAAAAGGCAGGCGAAAAGATGGATTTTGAAAGGATATTCTATTTTCTGAATA
>CAZCIU010000055.1:0-17438 GCA_964498765.1 uncultured Paludibacter sp.
TTATAACAAATTGGCATAAAGAGTTCTTTATTTGATGAGCATCTAAATAAGTTTGATAAAATCTGTGAAATTAAGAATTTTTATTTCTTTGTGCGTTTCAAGAGTGAGTAAATCTTTGTCGCCCGTAATGATATAGTCAGCATTTACAGTTTCAGCCAGCGACAGCAAATACAAATCTTTTGGATCTCTGATTGACGATTATGCATTGTGTTTTATCTGAACAAACTCACAATACGTATCAAAAAGCTCTTTTGTGGCTATAATATCCGATTTTTTTATGTAATTCTTTAATTTTGGTCTTGTAATAACGTCTGAAAATTCTTGCAAAAGTTCAGAACACACAAATATTTGTATGTTCTTATTAGTTAAAATTTTTCGTAATGAGGATAGCTTTTTCCCAATTACAAAAGAAATCCAGATATTGTTGTCAATGATTATCTTCATTTTTTGTAACGAACAGCATATATTTCGTCTAAAATATCTTCATCCGAAACATCAACATCCTTAGGACGAGTTTCTATAAATTCATCCAAAACGTTTTTAGGTGTTCGCACATTCCAACCCATTTTTTTTGCCAAAGTTTTGAAAAAATTAATATCTGATATGGGTAATTCTAAATATATACCTTTTGTTGAAGCACTCATAATTACTATTTTTATTCTACAAATCTAAACTAATTCTTCTACCTTTACAAAAATAAAACAATATTTTTCCAAATTAGTTCTGATATTTTCTTCTAAAAATCCTTTTCAATAAAAAAGCCAACTTGTTTTTAACAAATTGGCATTTTAGTTTGTGCTTCCGGCATATAGTTTTGATTTGAAACCCGACACTTTTATTTTATTGTAAGCAAATCGACAACCCACAATTCTCTCCCTTTTGGGGAGAGTTAGAGATGGGTTAGTTATTTTCCGGTCTCAATTTCCGAACCACAGCACCTGTTTGCCACATTTCGCTTTCACGAAGCGCTTTCAGCTCTTTTTCAAGGCCTTCACGGTAATCCGGTTTTGAGTTGGTGTCGATAGAGCGTTGAGCTTCGTTGCCGCTTGCAACTTCTTTGTATAGTTTTTCAAAAACCGGCTTGGTCGCATCGTGGAACGGTGTCATCCAATCCAAAGCACCACGCTGAGCCGTAGTAGAGCAGTTGGCGTACATCCAGTCCATTCCTTTGGCTGCGAAAAGTGGCATCAACGATTGGGTCAATTCTTCCACTGTTTCGTTGAAAGCTTCGGATGGTGTATGTCCGTTTTCACGTAGCACTTCGTATTGTGCCAACATAATGCCCTGGATAGCACCCATCAACGTACCGCGTTCGCCGGTAAGGTCGGAATATACTTCGCGTTTGAAAGTTGTTTCAAACAAATATCCCGAACCAACGCCAATTCCCAAAGCAACAACGCGCTCAAATGCACGTCCGGTAGCGTCCTGGAAAATTGCGTAAGAAGAGTTCAAACCACGACCTTCCAGAAACATGGTTCTCAACGAAGTTCCGGAACCTTTCGGTGCCACGAGGATTACGTCCACATCAGAAGGTGGAACAATACCCGTGCGTTCTTTGTACGTAATGCCAAATCCGTGAGAGAAATAAAGTGCTTTTCCGGCAGTCAAATGTGGTTTGATGCGTGGCCAAACTTCGATTTGTGCAGCATCTGAAAGCAAGTATTGAATAATTGTTGCACGTTCGCAAGCTTCTTCAATTTCAAAAAGCGTTTCGCCCGGAACCCATCCGTTAGCTACTGCTTTATCCCAGGTTTTCCCGCCTTTGCGCTGCCCGATAATCACGTTAAAACCATTATCACGCAGGTTCAGCGATTGTCCCGGACCTTGAACACCGTAACCAATTACGGCGATAGTTTCATCTTTTAGCACTTCCTGTGCTTTACTTAGTGGAAATTCGTCGCGGGTAACTACATTTTCTTCTACACCGCCAAAATTCATTTTTGCCATTTTTTTAGACTTTTAGATTTTTATAGCCAAGATGTTTGGACATTTCGGCTGTAAATATTTGTTTTTATATAATTTATTTTTCTGTGAAATAGTAATATAAGTACTTATTAGTGCTTTTTGCTTATTTTCTGTCAATTCATTTCAACCTAGCTATTTTTCATTGCATTCAGGAATTCTACAAAAAGCAACGTAGTTGCGATATTATGGTAGCAGCATGTTCAAAGAATTAACTAAGGGACGTAGCCCCGACATTATGGTTTCAAAGTCCTTTATTCGTAAAACTCGAACAAATAAGCATCTTCATATTTAATTTCAAATTTTTGTAACATTTCCATGTATTCTTCCCGAAACGTTTTCTCTTTGTGGTGTTCTTTTTGATTGATAATGTATTGAATAACATTGTTACGTTGACTTTTTGAATAACTGAAAGCACCATATCCGTTTTGCCACTCAAAATTTCCTACAATCATTTTTTGTTCGTTAATCCATTTGGATGAGTTGGATTTAACCTTATTCATAATTTCTCCAAGGGAAATTCCAGTAGTCATTTCAAAAAATATGTGTACATGATTTTTATAACCTCCAACAGCCAGAGGATATTGTTTGTTATTTTTCAAAATACCACTGATATATTTAAATAATTCATCGCTTCTATTTTCAGGGATAATTACATTCTTTCCCTTTACAGCAAAAACGCAATGAATGTTTATTTGAGTATATGTATTTGGCATCTTCAATAATTATCTTTACCATGAAATCAAACAAATTAGAAACCATAATTTCGGTGCTACGCACCTCGAAAAGATTAATAATTATAGCTACCAAAATGCCAGTGCTACGCACTTTTTTCCCCTTTTAAATTTCGAAATGAAACTTCGGTATGAATTCAGTTGTGTTTAATTGAAAGGCGTTTTTGGTAACTCAAAACTAAAATACCACTCTTCCTCTGAATGCGGTTCTTTCGTCGGCTTTCACTTCAAACCGAAAATCATTTTTAGCTACTTCTTCTTTGAAAACGGCTACTTGATTTCCGTAAACCACTTCATTCATAAAATTCACGTCAATCCGGTGAATGGAATTTGCCCGATGCTCATCCAATGTGAAGGAATTGACCATCCAGTCCAAGTAGTGAACCGTATTTACATGCTGATTGATGTCAATGTCGGTGTATTTAATGGAAAATTGGTCGATTGGTTCACCACCTACGGTGTCTAATTTCAGAGGTCGATCAATTCCACTTGTTTGAAAAGTAGCAAAATCATGGATACCTTCCAGTAATTTCAATTCCATTGGGCGACGAGTTTCTAAATTAATCATCACCCAAACCGATGTGGAATTCCCGATCACTTCGCCTTGTTCGTTATAAACACGGTAGTTGCGGATTGTGTTCAGCGTGTGTACTTCTTCCACCCAAGTTTCGATGAAAATATCTTCGTATTGCTTGGGCATGTAATCCATTTCCAGAGCAAAACGAGAAAGTACCCATGTTCCGCCTAATTCATGCAAATGTCTTATGCCAAAGCCATTTTCATCAGCATTGTATCCCGAAGCCGTAAGTATCAAATCTACAAGATGTGATAGTTTTACTTTCTGCTGAAAATCAGCAAATTGTGGTGCTATGGGAAATTTAAATTTTCCTACTTCCATTTTTCTTTTCTTGAATTTCTTGCATTTTTGCCAGCATGTCGCTCAATCGCTCTACTTTTGAACGAGTAATGGCAATTCTTCCTGAGCGGATAAACTGCAGAACACCAATCGTTTTGCTCAATTCTTCGAATAAAGCTTGTGTTTCTTCATAATGTCCGGCTTTCAAAAACACTGTGCAATCGTTGGAAATTTCTAACACACGAATATTGTATTTTCGGATAAAATATTCCACCGAACCCAGTTCAAGTACTTTTTCTGTTGCTAATTTGTAAAGAGCAAGTTCTTGATATACAAGGTCTTCGTCTGTGTTGTAGTACGCTTTGAGAATGTCAACTCGCTTGTCGATTTGCTTTACTACTTTTTCTACAGCATCTACAGTCGAAAACAAAGTAATTGTAAATTTGTGAATGCCCGGAAGTGCCGATGGCGACACAGAAAGCGTTTCGATATTCAGCGCGCGTCGTGTGAAAATTACGGTAATCTGATTTAACAATCCGACGGTGTTTTCAGAAAAAACGGTAATTGTAAATAATTTTGTTTCCATATTATATTTCCCAAACCCCTTTTAGAAGAAGATTTCTTGCTAAAATGGGGGATTTTCCTGTGTGAATTGGGTGTGGAAAATCAATCTATTTTATTCAATTTTTTAACTCATTATTCTGAATTTCTCAAAATTCAAAACTTTATTGTCGTTGGAATTTCTGCTATTTGGCTTCCGGTGCTCCCAATAAAATATTAGTTACACACGTTCCGGCAGGTATCATTGGGTAAACCATTCCTTTTTTCTCCACTTCTACCACCAAAACATAAGGTTTATCGTCTTTCAGCATGTCTTTAATGGCATCATCCAATTGTTCGCGTTTTGTAACCAATTGGCTGTCAATCTTATATGCTTTTGCAATTGCTACGAAATCCGGATTGTCCATGTGCGTAAAGGAATATCTTTCGCTAAAGAAAAGTTCTTGCCATTGGCGCACCATTCCCAAGAAACGATTGTCAAGAATAATCATTTTTACACCCAATTTTTCTTGCATAATTGTTCCCAGTTCCTGAATGGTCATCTGAAAACCGCCATCACCCGCAAACATACAAACTGTTCTGTCAGGTGCACCCACTTTTGCGCCCATAGCTGCAGGAATTCCAAATCCCATCGTTCCCAAACCGCCGGAAGTAACCATGCTGCGAGTTTGAGAATACTTGAAATAACGAGCTGCTATCATTTGATTTTGACCAACATCAGTCACTACAACCGCTTTATTTCCAGTTGCTTCAGTTATTTTGTGAACTACTTCGCCCATTGTTAATTCGCCTTCGGTACGGAAAACTTCATTATTCACAACTGCCTCAATTTCACGTTCTTCGTGTTCATTAAAGCTTTCAATCCATTCAGTATGAGTTGCTGGATTGATTTTTTTAGTCAAAGCTGGCAAAGAATCTTTTACAGAACCCAAAATTGGCGCATCTACAGGAACGTTTTTGCCCAATTCGGATTGGTCAATGTCCAGATGAATGATTTTTGCTTGCTTGGCGTAAGTGTTCAAATCACCAGTTACACGGTCGTCAAATCGCATTCCAATAGCAATCAGCACGTCACATTCGTTGGTTTTCATGTTTGGCGCCACATTTCCATGCATTCCCAGAAAACCTTTATTTAGTCTGAAATCCGTTTCCATGGCTGAAAGCCCGAGTAGAGTAGAAGCTGCAGGAATATCGGCTTTTTCTAAGAAATCTTTTAACTCTTTTTCGGCATTTGCCAAAATAACTCCTTGACCTACAAGTGCATAAGGTCTTTTTGCATTGTTGATTAAAACTGCTGCATTGTCTATTTGAGAATCTTTGATTTCCGGAAATGGAACGTAGCTTCTGATAAAGTTACATGGTTTTTGTTCGTACTCAACCATCTCAACCTGAGCACTTTTGGTGATATCTAAAACCACTGGTCCCGGGCGACCGCTTTTAGCGATGTAAAATGCTCTTGCAACTGCCCAGGTAATATCTTTTGCGTACCGAATTTGATACGACCATTTGGTAATTGGCTGCGTGATACCAACCACGTCAATTTCCTGAAAAGCATCCGTGCCTAAAAGTGAAGTTCCAACCTGACCGGAAATTACCACTAAAGGTGTGCTATCGAGCAGAGAATCAGCAATTCCGGTAATGGCATTGGTTGCGGCCGGACCTGAAGTTACCAAACTTACACCTACTTTTCCGGAAACTCGAGCGTAACCTTGCGCGGCGTGCGTAGCTCCTTGTTCGTGACGCGTTAAGATATGATTTACCTTGTCTCTAAAGTCAAACAAAGCATCATAAACGGGCATAATTGCGCCGCCCGGATACCCGAAAATGGTATCAACTCCTTCTGCGATAAGTGCTTGCATAAATGCCTGAGCACCTGATATTTCTTTTTTCATATTCTTAATTCTAAATTAGTAAAATACGTTCTCAAATTGCTTGAATATTTTAATTTAACAATCAAGATTTGAGATATTTAGATATCACATTTTATAGTATTAAATCAATCTTACTGCTCCCTGATCTGCAGAACTTACCATGCTGGCATAGGCTCTGAGTGCTTTGGAAACTTGTCTTTCGCGCGTTTCTTTTGGTTTGAAAGCTTCGTTTCCGCGAGCCAGTTCTTCGTTTCTGCGCTGAAGAAGTTCTTCGTCGCTTAGCTGAACATTGATTTTTCTTTTTGGAATGTCAATTTCGATTGTGTCGCCGTCTTTCAGCAAACCGATATTGCCTCCGGCAGCTGCTTCGGGTGAAATATGCCCGATGGATAAACCGGATGTTCCTCCGGAAAAACGACCGTCAGTAATAAGTGCGCATTCTTTTCCAAGATGTTTGGCTTTGATGTAAGAAGTAGGGTAGAGCATTTCCTGCATTCCAGGGCCTCCTTTTGGACCTTCATGGATTATCACAACTACATCTCCTGCAACAACATCACCTTTTAAAATTCCCTTGCAAGCTGAATCTTGCGATTCAAAAACTTTGGCTTTTCCAGTAAATTTCCAGATGCTTTCATCTACGCCGGCAGTTTTCACCACACAGCCATCCAAAGCGATATTTCCTTTCAAAATGGCCAAACCGCCATCCACAGTGTAAGCATTTTCCAGAGAACGAATGCATCCGTTTTCTCGGTCATCGTCCAATGTTTTGAAATAATTTTCTTGAGAACCCATTACCAAATTAAATCGATATCCGGGTGCACTGCCGTAAATTCGTTTGGCTTCCGGATCGATATTTTCTTTTGTAATGGAATATTTTTCGATGGCTTCGCCCAATGTCAATCCATCTACACGATGCACATTCAAATTCAAAAGTCCTTTTTCGGGATTGTTTGGGCTGGATAATTCGCCTAAAATTCCCAAAATTCCACCGGCTCTGTTTACATCCTGAATGTGATATTTTGTGGAATTTGGAGCCACTTTGCTCAGACAAGGAGTTTTGCGTGAAATGGCGTCAATATCATCCATTGTAAATTCTACATCAGCTTCATGCCCAATTGCCAAAATGTGTAAAACCGTATTTGTGGAGCCGCCCATAGCAACGTCCAGCATCATGGCATTCATAAATGCTTCACGCGTGGCTATATTTCTTGGAAGAACGCTTGTGTCACCATCGCGGTAATATTTATAGGCATTTTCTACAATTAATTTGGCAGCATCAATGAATAATTGTTTGCGATTAGCGTGCGTGGCTACGATAGTGCCATTTCCCGGTAATGCCAGCCCGATGGCTTCATTCAAGCAATTCATGGAATTAGCAGTAAACATTCCCGAGCAAGAGCCGCAAGTTGGACAAGCAGCATTTTCTACTCTGGATACTTGTTCGCTTGAAATATTATCATCCACAGACATCACCATCGCGTCAACTAAATCCAGCTGTTTTCCATCCAATTCTCCGGCTTCCATGGGTCCGCCCGAAACAAAAACGGTAGGAATATTCAGCCGCATCGCTGCCATGAGCATTCCAGGAGTGATTTTGTCACAATTGCTGATGCAAACCATGGCATCGGCTTTGTGCGCATTCACCATATATTCTACGCTGTCGGCTATCAAATCGCGTGAAGGCAGGGAATAAAGCATTCCATCATGTCCCATCGCTATTCCGTCGTCCACCGCAATGGTGTTAAATTCAGCAGCAAAACATCCTAATTTCTCAATTTCGGCTTTTACCATTTGCCCAACTTCGTGTAAATGAGCGTGTCCCGGAACGAATTGTGTAAATGAATTTACCACCGCAATGATTGGTTTACCCATTTGTTCTTGCGTCATTCCGTTGGCTTTCCAAAGTGCGCGAGCTCCGGCCATGCGGCGTCCTTGTGTGCTTGTGACTGATCGTAAAGTCCGGTTTGAATCGGAATTTGATGGTGTGTAATCGGGTTTGTTATGATTTTTCGAAAAATTATTTGTTGACATATTTTCTCGCGATTTTTTGAATTTACATATATTATCAACTATAAAGTGCTGTTTTACAAGCTGATATTCTATTAGGAAACGATAATTTTATATAAAACAAAAACCTTTCTCTTGTGTGGGAGAAAGGCTTTTATGATTGTATTGACACTTTAATAAACACCATGACCGTTCTCACCTTTGATTTTTTACCAAAAGAGAAATGACGAGGACTAGAATAATGTTTATATATTGAGTTGTCATAAGATTGCTTATTTTTTCGTTTGCAAAGATAAAGCAAGATTTTAAATAAAACAATAGTTTAACACGTAAAAATCAAAAAACTTGAAATAATGTAAGCAATTTGTGGTTTTTTGTGTGAAATTTAACAAAAAGACTTGATTTTTCATCAAAACTTTTCGAAAGGTATAAGTAACTGAGGATCTAAAAAAGAATGGTGAGAATCTTTGCTTTCCGGATTAGAAACAGAAAATCCAGCTAATCTAATTCCGTGATTTTCAAGGTTTATAAGTTCGAAAAGTTCTTTTCCTAAACGAATAAATTCGCTTTTATCGCAAATAGCTTGATCAAGTGTCAAATTTCTTGTAATCAGCTTAAAATCAGCGCGTTTGATCTTTAATGTAAACGTAAATCCACGAAAATGTGCTCGTTCAATTCTGCTTTCGAGTTCAGTTCCTAATTTTTCGAACTTCTTATAAATCTCATTTTTATCAAAAATATCTTCATTGAATGTTCGTTCGCAACCAACAGAAAGTCGCTCTCTGAATGGCTCGACGCTGCGATGATCTTCGCCCTTGGCAAATTCAGCAAAGAGTTTGCCCATTTTTCCGAAATGTCGGATAAGAAATTCGCTTGATTTTGACTGAAGGTCGCTGCCGTTTTTGATGTCGAGTTGATGCATTCGTTGTGCGGTTACATTACCAACGCCCCAAAATGCTTCGATGGGCAAATTACTAATGACTTTCAAGGCAATTTTCGGATGAATTACGGTCAGACCATCCGGTTTTTGCATATCAGAAGCTATTTTTGCCAGAAATTTATTGTATGAAACGCCGGCAGAAGCAGTCAGATTTAGCTCGGATTTGATTCGATCTTTGATTTCTTTTGCAATGTCTTGCGCAAGCGGAATGTCTTTTTTGTTTTCTGTCACATCCAGAAATGCCTCATCAAACGAAAGTGGTTCCACCAAATCGGTATATTCAAAAAAGATATTTCTAATCTGAAGCGAAACTTCTTTGTAAATATCAAATCGGGGAGTGGCGACAATCAAATTTGGGCAAAGCTGCATGGCTTTTCTGGCTGGCAATGCCGATCGAATGCCAAATTTACGCGCTTCATAACTCGCGGCTGCTACCACGCCTCGTGGATGCGAATCGCCCACAACAAGCGGTTTCCCTCGATATTCGGGAAAATCTCGTTGCTCCACAGATGCAAAAAACGCATCCATATCTACGTGAATTATTTTGCGGTATTCGGACATTTTTTCAGACAAAATCTTTCTACAAAGGTACAAAACGAAATCAAATTTATCGATTTTTCGCCTTCATTAAAACGCAAAACAGCCATCCGAAGATAGCTGTTCTTGAAAATAAATGTAGAAAAGTAGTTTGATAATTACCTTACATTTTTCCGTAAAAACTCTTTGGTTTTATTCACAATATCATCGCTTTGACTGAAGCCAACAACGTGACCACCTTCATAAATATGCTTTTCGTTAGGCACATTTACTTTGTTAAGTTCTTGCTCGAGAGCGGAATGTTGGCTCGCAGGAATGTAGGTGTCAGTCGTGCCATAAAATGAAATTGTCGGTTGAGATTTCGTGCTAATCCAAGTTACAGGGCTTCCTAAAACGCTTTGAGGCATGCCGGAAGGAAGATTACTCGGAGCAGTTATTCGTCCCATTGCAAAATTGAACACGACATTATTTAAATAGTATGTATCGTTCAAATTGCTTGGTCCAACAATATTTACGACTGCTTTTACTTTTCTGTCGCTGTCATTTTTATAAGCGTAATACATGGCAAGATGACCGCCGGCACTCAATCCAAGCACCACGAATTCCGGTTTTATTCCATATTCTGCCGCATTATTTTTCATGTGATTGATTACGGACTGAATATCGTCCGTTTGCATCGGCAGCATGTAACGAGACGTCAGGTCTGCAAGTCGATAATTCATATTTACAATGGCGTAATCTTTTAATTCGGCCTGAAATTTTGGAACAAAACTTTGCATGTCTTTTTTGTCGCCTGCCATCCAGCCGCCTCCATGAATGATTACAAGCACACGTGTATCAGCTTCACTTCGGTTGGCTGGTAGAAAAATATCTGCTTTCTGCGCAGCGTCATTGCCGTAAGCTACGTCCAGTATTGTTTTTGGCTCTTCAAAAACTTCGTAAACTTCTTTTTTACAGCTTGATAAAATTATCAAAGAAAAAAGAAAAATTGATAAAAACTTAAAATTTTTAGTCATAATGCGTTTATTGAGTGTATGATTATTTTGTGTTATATCACGAAAGTGAATGAATTCAAAATACAATTATTTCCCTCAATTATTGTGCGATTGTGATTGCAGAAGGCTTATTTTTATGCTTTTTTGATTTTTTATAGACAATGCACAACGTATTTAATAAATTTTCAATAATAAATAGTTTACATTTGCCCTCACAAGGCTAATCAGCAAAAAATCAAGTAATATGTTAAAAAACCATCAATCCAATAAAAATGTATTATTTTTGCAAGTTAGATATGGATTAAACTAGAATGGCTAAACAAAACTATATATATTTAAATAACATCAATTCGCCCGATGATTTGAAGAAAATCAAGCAAGAGGAGTTGGATGTTGTTTGTCAGGAACTTCGAAATTTTATTGTTGACGAAGTATCCAAAAATCCCGGACATTTAGGCTCGAATTTGGGTGTAATTGAATTGACAGTTGCTTTGCATTATGTTTTCAATACACCTTACGACCGCATTGTGTGGGACGTTGGTCATCAGGCGTACGCGCACAAAGTGCTGACCGGCAGACGTGATGTGTTTCACACCAATCGGCAACTGAACGGCATCAGCGGCTTCCCAAAAATTGAAGAAAGCGAATACGATACTTTTGGCGTAGGTCATGCTTCTACGTCTATTTCTGCAGCGCTTGGAATGTCCGTTGCGGCAAAAATGCGGGGTGAAGACCGCAAAGTTGTGGCGGTAATCGGCGATGGTTCAATGACTGGCGGACTTGCTTTCGAAGGCTTGAATAATACTTCCATGGATCAGGAAGATATGCTTATTATCCTGAACGACAATCAGATGGCGATTGATCCGATCAATGGCGGATTTACACAATATCTTGTAGATATCACTACATCAAGAGCTTACAATAAAATTAGACATAAATTTTCTAACTTTTTCAAAAAAGCATTTTCGCTTGACGAGGAAAAGAAAAGCAAGATTATTCGTTTCAATAACAGCCTGAAAACAGCTCTTACACAGAAAGATCATAATATTTTTGAAGGGCTGAATATTCGATATTTTGGACCTGTTGATGGACACGATACGCAAAATCTTATCCGAATTCTTACCGAAATTAAGAATTTCAAAGGGCCGAAAGTTCTCCATGTAATTACTCAAAAAGGAAAAGGTTTTGAGCCGGCTGAAAAATCGATGACGGTTTGGCATGCGCCTGGAAAATTTGACCCTGAAACGGGTGAACGACTTGTTTGCAACTCAAATAATGTGGAACCGCCTTTATTTCAGGATGTTTTTGGAAAAACATTGCTGGAGCTTGCAAAAATAAACGATAAAATCGTTGGAATCACGCCTGCGATGCCTTCCGGTTGCTCCATGACCATCATGCAGCGTCGTTTTCCGGAACGAATTTTTGACGTTGGAATTGCCGAAGGACACGCTGTGACTTTCTCTGCCGGATTGGCAAAAGAAGGAATGGTGCCTTTCTGTAACATTTATTCTTCGTTTATGCAGCGCGCTTATGACAATGTAATTCACGACGTGGCACTTCAAAAATTGCCTGTAATTATGTGTCTCGACCGTGCCGGAATAGTTGGCTCGGACGGCGCAACGCATCAAGGTCAATTCGATTTGGCTTATATGCGCCCAATTCCAAATCTAACCATTGCTGCTCCGCGAAATGAAATGGAACTTCGGAACCTGATGTACACAGCTCAATTGGCTGATAATGGGCCGATTGTCATTCGCTATCCGCGCGGAAAAGGCTTTAATGTAGATTGGCACAACGAATGGCAGGAACAGGAAATCGGAAAAGGCGAAGTACTTAAATCCGGCGAAGATGTAGCTGTTGTGACAATTGGGACAATGGCAAATCCGGCTGAAAAAGCGATTAATCAGCTAGAAAATGAAACTGGACTAAGCATTGCGCATTACGATGCACGCTTTTTGAAACCGCTGGATGAAAATCTTTTCCATGAAATGGGGAAAAAATTCAAAAAAATCATTACAATTGAAGATGGAGTGATTAGCGGAGGTTTTGGTTCGGCTGTACTGGAATTTATGTCTGACAATGACTATCAACCGGAAGTAACCCGACTGGGAATTCCGGATCAATTCATTGAACACGGCACGCCTGAAGAGCTTTATGCCATGTTGGGTTTGAGTGCTGAAGGATTGTACAAGTCATTCAAGCAAACATTTGAAGAAGAAATTAAACAAAAAAAGAAAAACTGATAAAAGAGACAAAATAAATTTAGCCACAAAAGATTATTAAGCTGAAAACTAATAATCTGTGGCTTTTTTTTATTCTACATCATGATATAAAATTTGATTTGCTGTAAAAAATCAATATTGTTAAAATGAAGATTATTATTGCAGGGGCTGGTGAAGTAGGAACTCACCTGGCCAAACTACTTTCCCGAGAAAGTTTTGACACCACGCTGCTCGACGAAAATCCTGATCGTTTGGCAGATTTAGAGATGAATTATGATTTGCTTACGCGTGTAGGCTCTCCAACTTCGATACAAAGTCTGAAAGAAAGCGGCGTTGCCAATGCTGATTTGTTTATCGCGGTTACGCCATACGAGTCGGTGAATATGACCGCGTGTATGCTGGCTACCAATCTGGGAGCCAAGAAAACTCTTTCCCGAATTGAAAATTTCGAATATTTATTGCAGGAAAACAAAGAATTTTTCTTCTCCCTGGGAGTTGATTATTTGATTTTTCCGGAAAATCTGGCTGCAAAAGAGATTGTCGAATCGCTGCGTTTTCCATGGTTGCGGCAGAGCTTGAGTTTTCAGAATGATGCTTTGGTTTTGCTTGCCATCAAAGTTCGTGCAGAAGCTACCATTATAAATAAAAAATTCAATACCGGGTTTTTCGATCACGGAAAATACCGTGTTGTGGCTATCTACAGAAAAGGGTCAACGATTATTCCGAGTGGTGGTGATGAAATTATGGCTGATGATATTGTCTATTTTATCACGATGAGAGATAATATTGATTTTGTGCGAAATCAGGCTGCAAAAAAGGATTTTCAGGTGCGAAATGTGATGATTATGGGCGGAAGTCGGATAGCGCAGAAAACAATTCAATATCTTCCAAATCAGATACATGTAAAAGTGCTTGAGCGCGATAAGGAAAAATGCTATCAATTAGCTGAATGTGTGGATAATGCGCTGATTATTAATGCTGATGGAAGAAACGTAGAGGCGCTTCACGCAGAAGGAATTGAAGAGATTGACGCGTTTATAGCTACAACTTCCAATTCTGAAGCGAATATTTTGGCTTGTTTGGAAGCAAAACGATTGGGCGTGAAGAAAACGGTAGCTGAAGTTGAAAATATCGATTATATTCGCTTGGCTGAGGAGCTTGATATTGGTACTGTTATCAATAAAAAACTGATTGCGGCAAGCTATATTTATCAGCTTACGCTAGATGCTGATGTGCTGGATGTGAGGAGTTTAACTTCGGCAGATGCGGTGGTTATTGAAATTATTGCCAAACCAAATTCCAAAATTACTCGCTCTCCAATTAAGGACATAAGATTGCCAGACAATGTAAATATCGGTGGAGTTGTTCGGAATGGAGTTGGAACAATTGCTTACGGTAATACGCAAATTTTGCCCGGAGATCATGTGATTGTTTTTTGTGTGTCATCTACCATTCGGAAAGTGGAATCGCTATTTAATTAGTGTTTTTCCGATATATTTTCATTTCTTTGAACCAAACTTTTCAAATATTTTTTTCTGTAAATTGAAATTTTCATGCTTACTTTTGCTTAGCATGAATGATATGTCAAATTTTTTGGACACGTGAATAAAGATTTAAATATTAGATTTATTCTCAAGGTTTTGGGAGCATTGTTGCTGGTTGAAGCAGCATTTCTCATCATTCCTATTTTCGTTGCGTGGATTTACAACGAAACCGAAGCCATTTATACTTACGTAATTACCATTATTCTGGCTTTAGGATTGGGAATTGGAGGAGTATTGGCCGGAAGAAAAGCGGAATCGTACGTTGGCAAGCGCGAAGGAGCCGTCATTGTTAGTTCTACTTGGATGCTTTACGCGCTTATCGGAGCCATTCCATTTACGCTCAACGGGCATATTCCCAATTTTACCGATGCATTTTTCGAGACACTTTCCGGATTTACCACCACCGGAACTTCTATTTTAGATAATATCGAAGAATTGCCTTATCATTTGTTGTTTTGGCGTTCCCTGACGCACTGGATTGGAGGTTTGGGAATTGTAGTGATATTTTTGGCAGTTTTGCCTATGATTGGCGGCACGGGATACCAGCTTTTCAATGCGGAAAGTACTACGCCGATGAAGGAAAAAATCTCACCTCGCATCAATGAAACGGCAAAAATTCTACTGATAGTTTATGTGGTTTTAACTGTTTTGTGCGCTATTTCCTTGTTTTTTGCAGGAATGAACGTCTTTGATGCGATTAATCACGCGTTTTCCATCACATCTACCGGAGGATTTTCTACCAAGCAATTGAGCATTGCGCATTATCAATCGCCTTTGATTGAGTACGTTACCATATTTTTTATGTTCTTTTCGGGAGTGAATTTTATACTTTATTATTTCTTGTTTAAGTTTAGTTTTGATAAAATTCGGAAGAATGAGGAGCTGAAATATTATGTGATTTTCTTGCTGGTTTCAACCCTGATTATTTTCTTGTCGCATATTGATTACAGCCAATTATCTACTTTTGCCGATTACGAGAAATCCTTCCGAAGCAGTCTGTTTATCGTAACTTCGTGCATTACATCCACCGGATTAGCCACCGAGGATTATATGCTATGGAATTCATTTACGTGGGTGGTGATGCTTGTTTTGATGATGTCGGGAGCTTCTACGTATTCCACGTCGGGCGGTTTGAAAGTATCCAGAATTGTTCTTTTGGGGAAATTTTGCTACTACGAATTCAAGAAATTAATCCATCCCAATGCCGTTTTCCCGGTAAAATTTAATGGACAAATAGTGAAAGATGATTTGATGATGCGAATTTTGGCATTCTCAATGATTTACGTGTTTATTATCATTTTTGGAACTTTCTTCCTCAATTTATCCGGACTTGGATTTATCGAGTCGCTGAGTGGTATGATTACTTGTATGAGCGATGTTGGGCTTGGTTTAGGCCAGCTTGGCCCGACGCATAGTTTTTCAGAAATTCCGGTTTTGAGTAAATGGTTCCTGGCGTTTATTATGATTGTTGGGCGTCTTGAGATTTATTCTGTTCTTTTGTTGCTTACACCTGCTTTTTGGAGAAGATAAAATTTTATGGCTTTAAAGTCTGAAATAAATTTCAAGCTGGTATCACGGGTAATAGCTAATTTATTGCTTGTAGAATGCGGTTCGTTGGTTTTTGTTGTGTTTATTAGTTTAATTCACAGAGAAAACGACGGAAAATATTTCATTTACAGCGCGTTGATAGCTTTGGTTTTGGCTTTATTGATGAAATTTTACGGCCGTAATGCCGGTACTAAAGCCGGAAAGCGCGAAGGATCCATGATTGTAACGCTGGCTTGGGTGCTTTTTTCGGTCATTGGTGCGCTTCCTTTCTGGTTGAGCAATGCTATTCCTTCCTACACAGATGCTTTTTTCGAAACAATTTCCGGTTTTACTACTACCGGAGCATCCATTTTGAATAATATTGAAGAATTGACTTATGGTATGTTGTTCTGGCGCGCTTTGACGCATTGGCTGGGTGGACTTGGAATTGTGGTGATTTCCATGGCTATTTTACCGATGCTCGGCATCAACGGAGCGCAATTATTCGTTGCCGAAACCACCGGCCCAACCAAAGATAAATTCAGTCCAAAAATCAACGATACTGCCAGAATACTCTTTTTAGTCTATGTTTTACTCACATTCGTCGAGACAATTTTGTTGATGTTTGGTGGTATGTCGCTTTTTTATGCGGTCACACATTCCTTCTCAACAATTGCAACCGGTGGTTTTTCTACTAAACAATCAAGCATTGCATTCTGGCAATCATCCGCATATATTCAGTACGTTTTAGCCATTTTCATGATGCTTTCCGGTGCCAATTTTGCTATGTTTTTCTTTGGCTACAAGCGGCATTTTTTCAAAATCAAAGAAAACGAAGAATTCAGATACTATATATATATAATGGTCAGCGCAAGTTTGATCATTATGTTTTCGTTGATTGATTTTGATAAGGCAGTTAATTTTGCGGTGATTGAGCGTGCATGGCGCGATGCATTCTTCACCATTTCATCGCTGATGACCACAACGGGTTTCTCCACCGTGGATTATATGACTTGGAAACCGCTGACTTGGGTTGTTATTGCCATCGTGATGTTGATTGGAGCATCTGCAGGATCCACTGCCGGCGGTATCAAAGTGGTTCGAATTGTGATTGCCTTCAAGGCGAGTTATTACGAATTTAAGCGTTTGATACATCCTTCAGCCATTATTCCTATTAAATACAATCACCACGTTTTGCATGAAAATATTCTAACGCGTGTTCTCGCCTTTATTTTTCTCTATATTATTATTGTCATAATTGGGATTTTCATTCTTATGGTTTCGGGAATGGGAGTAGGAGAGTCGATTGGCGGAATGATTACGTGCATTAGTTGCGTTGGGCCCGGTTTTAATACTGTTGGCCCTGCAGGAAATTTTGCACATATACCCGAATTTAGTAAATGGTTTCTGTCATTTGTAATGTTATTAGGCCGTTTGGAACTTTATACTGTCTTGATAATTTTCACTCCAGCCTTTTGGAAATAATGCTTTTTCCTAATTTTCGTTCTATTTTTTTATCTTATTTCTTCTGTGAAAATGCCGTTTTCTGATTTTATCAATTCAGTTTTCTGTTTTTTAGAATAATAAATGAAAATTTCTTTCATATTTATTGCTCTATTTACCAGCTGCTTAGTCCAATTATTACAAATTCAGCATAAAAAACAGTTCAAAAAGTTTTGCAG
>CAZCIU010000056.1:0-16789 GCA_964498765.1 uncultured Paludibacter sp.
TCGCCAATGTTTATGTTTAATCAAAAAGTTGCATTTTCAACTTGAATGTTGCATATCATGTATATTTCATAAAAATTAAGCCCATCTTCTTTTAAAAAATCACTATCTTTGTGCAAGATTTCGTGAAACACCGACCTTGTGTTTAAGCTATGATTTTTAAATTTTTGACCTGCAAACATTTTGGTCGGCATACACTTTATTTTTATCTCAAATTTGAATACAATTAACATCTAATATAAAATAAAATGTATCAAAATTTTCAACAGTTTTTACAGAATGAATTGCAAGGCATTGAAGAAGCCGGACTTTTCAAAAACGAAAGAATCATTATTACCCCTCAAGGAGCTGCCATCCGTGTATCTGACGGCAAAGAAGTACTGAATTTTTGCGCCAATAACTACCTGGGACTTTCCAACAGTCCGAAACTGAAAGACGCTGCCAAAAATGCTATCGATACGCATGGTTACGGCATGTCATCCGTTCGTTTTATCTGCGGAACGCAAGACCTTCACAAAGAACTTGAAGCTGCTATTTCTAAGTTTTTCGGAACGGAAGATGCAATTCTTTATGCGGCCTGTTTTGATGCGAATGGAGGTGTGTTTGAACCGCTGCTTTCAGCCGAAGATGCCATCATTTCAGATGCATTAAACCACGCTTCTATCATCGACGGCGTGCGTCTTTGTAAAGCTGTGCGCTATCGCTACGCCAATGCTGATATGGCCGATTTGGAAGAACAATTGAAAAAAGCACAAGAACAACGCTTCCGTTTAATTGTTACAGATGGTGTGTTTTCTATGGATGGAAACGTGGCGCCGATGGACAAAATCATGGAACTGGCTGAAAAATACGACGCTATGGTGATGATTGACGAAAGTCACTCTGCAGGCGTAGTAGGTGAAACCGGTCGTGGTGTAACTGAACTTTTCAACATCAGAGGAAAAGCTGAAATTATCACCGGAACACTTGGAAAAGCTTTTGGTGGTGCAATTGGCGGATTTACAACCGGTAAAAAAGAAATTATCAGCATGCTTCGTCAGCGTTCTCGTCCGTATTTATTCTCAAACTCTATTCCTCCGATGGTAGCTGCTGCCGGAATTAAAATGTTTGAGATGATGGATGAAACTAACGATTTGCAAGACAAACTGCACGAAAATACAGCCTACTTTGTTAGTAAAATGGTTGAGGCAGGATTTGACATTAAACCAACCGAATCGGCTATTTGTGCTGTGATGCTTTACGATGCTAAATTATCACAAAAAGTGGCAGAACGCTTGCTTGACGAAGGCATTTACGTAATCGGTTTCTACTATCCTGTGGTGCCAAAAGATCAGGCTCGTATTCGCGTTCAGATTTCAGCAGCACACGAAAGAGAGCATCTGGACAAATGTATCGCCGCATTTACCAAAGTTGGTAAAGAATTGGGCGTTCTCAAATAATTTTTTGAAAACTCAAAACTTGAATTTAAGACTATAAAAAATTTCATAATCTAAATATTTTACATAAAAAATGAGAGCATTAGTAAAATTAAAACCAGAAAAAGGCATCTGGATGGAAGAAGTTCCGGTTCCGGAAATTGGAATAAACGATGTTTTAATCAAAATAAAGAAAACGTCTATTTGTGGAACGGATTTACACATTTACAAATGGGACGACTGGGCGCAAAAAACCATCAAAACACCAATGACAATTGGTCACGAGTACGTGGGTGAAGTGGTGGAAATCGGTGCCGGAGTTAAAAATGTGAAAGTAGGCGATCGTGTTACCGGCGAAGGTCACATCGCTTGCGGACACTGCCGTAACTGCCGCCGTGGAAAACTGCACGTTTGTGAAAACACTATCGGTGTAGGCGTAAATCGCGATGGAGCATTTGCCGAATATCTTTCTTTACCGGCCGAAAATGTGGTTCATTTGGATGACCGCATTCCGGACGAAATCGCATCTATCATGGATCCATTTGGAAATGCTACGCATACAGCATTGTCATTTCCGCTGATTGGCGAGGATGTGTTGATTACCGGAGCAGGTTTGATTGGCACGATGGCAACCGGAATTTGTCGATTTGCCGGAGCGCGTAACATTGTTGTAAGTGATTTCAGCGATTATCGTTTGGAAATTGCTAAGAAAATGGGCGCGACGCTTACAGTTAATCCTTCTAAAGGTGAAACTATTGAAGGCGCAGTGAAAGAGCTGAAAATGAGAGGTTTCGATGTTGGTCTTGAAATGTCAGGAGCACCTGCAGCATTCAGAGATATGATTAAAAACATGTACAATGGTTCCAAAATTTCATTGTTAGGAATTCTTCCAAACAACACAACTGTGGACTGGAATGAAATTATTTTCAAAGCTTTGACTTTGAAAGGAATTTACGGTCGTGAGATGTGGGAAACCTGGTATCAGATGGAACAAATGTTGGTAAGTGGTTTTGATTTATCGCCGGTAATTACGCATCGTATGAGCATCGATGAATTCCAGAAAGGCTTTGACATTATGGAAAGTGGACAGTGCGGAAAAGTTGTTTTAAGCTGGGACTAATCCAATAGAAATGATAATAAAAATCCCGTCTGAGCACCTCAGACGGGATTTTTTATTATGTATAACTAATTGTCATTTATTGTTTCAAGATTTTCCCAATATAGATAATTTGTTTGTCGGCTTTTACTTTGTAAAAATAAAATCCGGCGTTCAAATCACTTAGGTCAATTTGTTGCGTTAGCTGATTGGAATTCACTTTCACGTCTTTCAGCAAAACGCCGTTCAGTCCATAAATCTGAATTTCAGATGCATTCTCAAAGTTTCCGGCAATTATCAATTCATTTTTAACAGGCTGAGGATAAACTCGGAATTTTTCTTCTTTGAATTGGTTAATTCCCGTTCCAATTTTCAGAATTTTTAATGGAATATCATAAGCCATTCCTTCTTTGATTGTACTCATACAGGCTTGAATCTCATCTCTTTTTTGCCATGCATTTTGATAAATAACCCGAATAACACTTGAGCCAGAAGCAGCATCAGCTGGAACTGAAATTTCCTGATTAATATTCAGTACAGTTTGGTAATTTGCGCTAACTAAATCTAAATCTTCGTTGGACATTTTACCAATAAATGCAATTTCGCTGAAAGTTCCGTCACCATTCCAATCCGCAAAAATCGCAGCGACATTATATCTTAAATCTTGATGAATCTCATTTTCCGGTCCGGCAACATTCGCAACTAAATTCAAAATAAATTTTTCACCTTGTCTGCTTACAACCGAATCAGCCAATTTTACATAAACCGTTTCCGGAAATGCAGTTGCAGCGTAATTTAGATTTGTATCCGCTCCAGTTGTGGTAATCGAGGTTAGATACGCTTTTTTGTCCGGATGAAATGTTCCTGTAGGTGCGCAATAATCAGAATAAGAAATCTCTCTGTGTGCCGGTGAAAGACGGATGATATTGCTGAAAGTGCCTTTTTGGATAGAATATTTCGGAAGCGAAGTCAAATCCGGCCCGCAACAACTATTATTGCCAATTCCACGCTGCATATAATCCAAGTGAAGAATTATCTCTTTACGCTTGATGTTTGGGAAGTCATAAATGTGTTTTGTGTTCATCAAATCCTCGTCTGTGTAGTGCAATGCCGAGAAATTTACTCTTCCTTGCGTTTCGATTTTCAAGCCAATTCCTTGCTCGTTTGTGAAAGTCAAAAATCTTAAATCTTCCCGATTTCCCATGGTTTGCGGTTTCACATAATCCATTTCCATTTCATCCACAGTCGTTTTGAAACGACCCATAAATGAACCGCTTTTTCTGTCAACATAATTTTCGTAAGGACCACGCGCGTAATAATCTACGTTCGTTAGTCCCTCAGCCAATGAAGTTACTACTCCCACTCGTTGCGGATTTCCGTAAACATTATAATCAGTTTTCACATCCACAACTCCGTTGGCATAAATGGTGTAAGTCATCGTGTAGATGCAATAATCACGTGATTCACGAGAAGCGATTACTGTTACAGATTTTTTGTCCGATGAAACTGTGTAATCGAAAGTTTCGTTTTGCAGATAATTAAAATTCGGGAAAGTTCTATTCGGGCCATCATTTTCCACGTATCTGAAATGATCAAATTCAAATCCTCCATGCAGATGAAGCATTTCCGTTCCATCGTAAACTAATGAACTTAATGTTCCTGTGTTTTTATTGAAACCGATGCTGAAGTTGTTACCGGTGAAAAATACTTCGTTTTCAGTAGCGCTTTCTGTCAATGTGTCATTGATTTTATCCGTCGCAATTGCATTAAGTGCTGGCATTGGAGCAATTTCAAATTGCTCAGAAGCAACATCATGTCCTGCAGCAGCCCAGTCGCTCGCTTCTTTTGTAACAATGTAAACAGACAATAAAAACTCGTGCTTATCGTCAATCAGATTGCTGTCAAATGGAATGGTAGCCGATGTTAGCGCGTTCGGAGTTCCGTTGAGCGTAGTAATCAGCCCTTCCTGAATTTCCTCTCCATTTCTAAGCAAAATCCATTTCAAATCAAAAGAATTAAGACTTAAAAATGCGTATCTATTTCGAATAATTACGGTCTTATTCGTTGGGTTAAAGTTGCTGATTTTTACGTATTGATAGACTTTTTTTACCTCATTTAATTTCGGAGAAGGAAGTCTGGAAGGACTTAAAAGCCCGTTGCTACAGAAGTTTCCTTGATGCGGTCCACCAAAATCATATCCGGTAGAATACGGGCGTTTGATGCCTTTTTTCAGTAATTGAGGATCGTAAATGGCTTGATCAATCCAGTCCCAAATACAACCGCCGATTGTACGTTTGCTATTTTCAATTACATCCCAATATTCCTGTAGATTACCAACTGCATTTCCCATAGCATGCGCATATTCGCAAAGGAAAAGTGGCTTCGAAGATGTTTTATTGTCTTCATTTTGTACCCACGCCACGCCCGGATACATTTTACTGTCCATGTCGGAAAACTGCCAATTTCCTTCGTAATGGAAAGGACGAGAATTATCTATGAGTGCTGCTGCTTCGCGAGCTGCAAGCATATTATTTCCGGCGCCGCTTTCATTTCCAAGCGACCAAAATACCACAGAAGGGTGATTTTTATCGCGATGAACCATGCGTTCCATGCGGTTTACGATAGCTGGTTTCCATGATTCCAAACTGCTTATGCTTTGTGTAGCGTGGCACTCTATATCCGCTTCATCCATTACCCAAAGCCCGTAATGATCAAACATGGCGTACATGCGAGCTGCATTTGGATAATGCGAAGTTCGGATGGTGTTTAGATTGTATTGTTTGAAAAGCTTCACATCTTGAAGCATCATTTCTGTTGTTACCGCACGCCCAACTTCGGGATCGGAGTCAGAACGATTGGCACCTTTGAAGATGATTTTTCTGCCATTGATATAGACAAATGAATTTCTGATTTCAATGTGACGGAAGCCGTATTTAATTGAGAATGCTTCCAATTCATTGCCTGCAGCATCTTTTAGTTTGACTAAAACGGTATAAAGATTAGGAATTTCGGCACTCCAAAGGTTCAAATTGGTCAAGTCAGCACTTAAACTCACTTTGGTTTCTTCGTTACCAGCCAAATCATTGATAGTAACGCTTCCCAGATTTTTCACAAGATTTCCATTTGCATCCAGCAATTCTGCTTCAATGATTGTATTTGAAGGTAGTTCGGAGCGGTTCTGAACCCAAAAATCCACATTCAAATTGCCTGAAGTATAGTATGGAGCGGTAAGTGTGGAAGTAATATTGTGGTCGCGAATAAATGTTTTTGGAACTGCAAATAAATTGACATTTCTATAAATTCCACTCATGCGGAACATATCCTGATTTTCGAGGTAGCTTCCATCAGACCAACGCAAAACCTGCACTGCTATCATGTTATTACCGACTTTTGCATAAGGCGTAATGTCAAATTCGTGATCCATATTAGCACCTTGCGTGTAACCAACATATTCGCCGTTTACCCACACGAAAGCCGCACTATAAATTCCTTCAAAATTCACAAAAATCTGCTTTCCATCCCAGCTTGCGGGAATTGTAAAGTCTCTGCGGTAAGAGCCAACCGGATTAGGATCCCAATCCGGACTGCTGCTCCAGGCTTGAATGTAAGGAGGATTATTCTTAAATGGAATTTCCTGGTTGACATACAGCGGCGTACCGTAACCTTTCATTTCCCAATTAGATGGAACAGAAATTTCATCCCAACTACTCACATCGAAATCGGTTTTGAAAAAATCAAGCGGTCGTTCATTAGGTTCACGCACCCAATTAAATTTCCAGTCGCCATTCAATGATTGAACTAAACTTGATTTAGTTTCCAGCCAAGGATATTTAAAATAATCCTGATCGGCAAGTAATTCTGCGGAATTTGGGTAAGGAAAATAAGTCGCGTGCGGTTTTTCTTTGTTTTCTTCAAAAATCGTTTCGTCTTCCCACATGTTCTGTTGTGGTTTTACGTAAACGTGATCAGTTTCTACCAGTTGAAACTGCTGATTTACAGCTGCTTCGTTTGGTATAGTTACAAATAAATAACCTGTACTGTTGTAATAAATATTCTGTCCGGTATTCGATTTTGCTTTAAGCGTGTACCAGCCGGTTTTTCCGGAAATCGGAGTAAGATACCATTGTTGGTTTTCATTGCCCGGATTGCTGGTCCATTGTAGAACTTGTTTTCTCGAATTGGAGTTGTTGTTGTCAATACTAATTCCATAGTATGGATTTGAAAAATGGAAAGTCCCATTATCCAATTCAGTCACATACCAATATTGCCCATAACTGTTTGCATTAGCTGTTTCAAATCGTAAATAGACGTTGTTGTCACCTTTATTGCCATTACCAATGACGTAGCCTGATGCGTTTTTGATATGATAAAGTTTTTCGGGATTGTAAGTCTGTGCATGAGAAAAATTTAAACACAGCAAAAGGATAGAAAGTACCAAAAGTGATTTTTTGTTCATTTTGATTTAGATTTAAGAAAAATAAGGTTTATCAAAGGCACAAAGATACGCTAAATTATTGATTTATAGTTAATGGATTTGGTAAATAAATCTAAAATGCAGCCGATTTTCAATCAAAAATATAGGAAAAAATAATGCGAGTCTTTATAAAACGATTATTATAAAATCAGTATTCTTATTTCCATTTAATCTTATTATTTTTTCTGCCAAAAATTAAGATAAATGCTGAAATCAGCGGAAGTACAATGTCAAAAAAAGGAATGGTTAAATAGAATTTTCGTTCGCCTAAAATATTTGCTGATTTATTGATTACATACACTTGCAATGCATAGCGCACGAGAAATAGAAATGCAATTCCACCTAATAAAATCCAGTTCAGGCTTAGCACTCCAAAAACAATTAAGGCAATAAATGAAGCGTAAAAAAATGCTCGTGAAATGGGTTCTACACTTAATGTAAACTTACTTTTGCTGTTGTATTTATCGGAAACGGAAAGGTGTCTTTCTTTTTGATGATACCATTTGCTGAAATTGGTTTTTGGTTCGGACCAGGTAACGCTTTCCGGTGAAACTTCGATAGCTGTATTTTCAGGCGTTGCACCACGATTTACAAGTAAATCATCGTCTCCGGAAATTAAATTCAGCGTGCTGGCAAAGCCTTTCATCTTAAAGAAAGTTTCTCTGCGATAAGCCAAATTTCTGCCAACGCCCATATATGCGCGACCAATTGCAGCCATTCCAAGGTACTGAATAGCCACGAAAAGCGTGTCGTATTTTATCAGTTTATTCAGAAAACCTTTTTTCTGCAAATAGCCTCCGTAGCCCAAGACAAATTCTTTTTCGTGCGTGAAATTTCTCACAATGGAAGAAAGCCAATTTTCGCCATCAGGCATACAATCAGCATCTGTAAAGACCAGTAATTCGTTTTTCGCCGCTTTAATTCCAAGCGTAAGACCCAGTTTTTTGGTGCTGACATTCGTTGCACCTTCCGGAACGAAAGTGGTGCGAAGTCGCTCGTACTGCTTGGTCATTAGCGAAAGATAATCGTCGGTATTGTCGGTAGAACCGTCATTAACAACGATAACTTCAAAATCAGGATAGTTTTGTTCCAGAATAAACGGAAGGAATTTTCGCAGATTTTCCTCTTCATCACGTGCACAAATTACCACCGAAACGGGCGGTTTTTCGTCCAAAAACTCAACTTCAGCTTTTTTTACCTGCTTATTATGGCGAATAATTCCCATAAAATAGCGAATGTAATAATATAGCTGCACGAAAAACGCGATTTTTAAAACAGCGATAAGAGCAATATCAAGGTATGAAAAGTGAAAACCAAAAAGTTCCATTAATATTCCTTCCAATTTAATAAGTTATTTCAATTCGTCCGATGTAACTGAACCGGGCAGTTGACGGCGGTTGTACTGCGATGCCATGGTTTCGCCATAAGCTCCGGCAGTGCGGATAGCAAAAATGTCGCCTCTTTTTGTTTTGTTCAGCTCAAAATTCTTGGCAAAAACATCCGATGATTCGCAGATAGGACCAACTACGTCGTAAATTTCTATCTCTTCATCCGAAGTCAGGTTTTCGATGCGGTGATACGCCTCGTACAATGCCGGACGAATAAGTTCGGTCATTCCGGCATCAAGAATTACAAAGTTTTTGCTGGTGCCTTCTTTTACATACAAAACTTTGGAAATCAGGCTTCCACACTGTGCTACAATAGAACGTCCCAACTCAAAATGAAGCGTCTGATCCGGTTTCAAATCCAGGTGGTCGCGGAAAGTTTTGAAGTAAGTTTCAAATTCCGGAATAGGAAAATGATTTGGATGCTCGTAATTTACACCTAATCCGCCGCCCACGTTGATGTGTTTTACATGGATGTTTTGTTGATTGAAGAAAAGCTGAGTTTCGTAGATTCGCACGCAAAGATTATGAAAATCAGTCATATCGGTTATTTGCGAACCGATGTGAAAATGAAGTCCGATAAGTTCGATGTTTTTTAATGTCGGCAACAATTCAATCGCATCACCCAATTCTTCGCGGTTAATTCCAAACTTATTTTCAGATTTTCCGGTAGAAATGTATTTGTGCGTATGGGCCGTTACATCAGGGTTTACACGGAATGCAATGCGGGCAATTTTGTTCTTTGCAGCAGCTAATTCATTAACCACTTCCAGCTCCGCAACCGATTCTACATTGAAGCAAAAAATATCGTAATCTAAAGCAAGATTAATCTCCCAATCCGCTTTTCCAACGCCCGCAAAAACGATTTTAGAAGTTGGGAAACCAGCATCCACAGCCGCTTGAACTTCTCCGCCACTAACGCAGTCGGCACCCATTCCGGCGTCCTTTATCACAGCCAAAAGTGCAGGATTTACATTGGCCTTCAGCGCATAATGAACGATGTAGTTTTCCGGCAGGTTCAATGCTTTTATTTCGCTCAGCGTTTTGCGAAGCACCTCCAAATCATAGTAATAAAAGGGTGTGCGAATGTCGCTGAATTTCTCAATTGGGTAGTTTGCTTTAATCATTTATGTGTCGATGTAAGTTTGTTGCATTAAGAAAATCCAGAAGCATTGACTTCGTTGGATTTTTATTTCTTTAAAAAACCGATGAGTTTGTTTGCTCACCGGTTTAGCTTTTTTAGTCGAAAATTGCTTCGCTTAAGAGGTTCAAAGCTCTTTTCTTGTCTTCGGCCTTGATGAGCAGCGAGATGTTGTAATTACTTCCTCCGTAAGAAATCATCCTCACCGGAATGTCTTTCAGCGCGTTTACTACTTTCGCTTGGAAGCCAACCAGTTCGTATTCTAAATCGCCTACTACACAGATAATTACCATGTCTTTGTCCACTGTGACAGTACCGAATTTCTTCAAATCATTTACGATTTCTTCCAGTTTTCGGGTATTGTCAATGGTTACGGAAACTCCCACTTCAGAAGTGGTAATCATATCAATCGGCGTTTGGTTGCTTTCGAAAATTTCAAAAACTTTGCGCAGGAAACCATAAGCCAAAAGCATGTGGCCGGATTTTATCTTGATAGCTGTAATGCCGTCTTTGGCAGCGATTGCTTCGATGATGCCTTTTTTTCTTTTGTTAGAAATAAGTGTTCCGGGTGCTGAAGGGTCAAGTGTGTTGAGCAAACGAACCGGAATGTTGTGCAATTTTGCAGGCAAAATACAAGTTGGGTGCAGGATTTTTGCACCGAAATAAGCCAGCTCGGCTGCTTCTTCGAAATGCAGCATTGGGACGGGTTTGGTGCCTTCCACATAGCGCGGATCGTTGTTGTGCATTCCGTCGATGTCTGTCCAGATTTGGATTTCCTTGGCTTTGATGGCAGCGCCAATTAAAGATGCTGAATAGTCGCTTCCGCCGCGTTGCAGGTTATCGATCTCGCCGTAAAAATTACGACAAATATAACCCTGAGTGATGTAAATGTCTTGTCCCGGATTTTCAGCCAGAACGCGTTTCAAGTTTTCGGCAATAAATGCTGTGTCCGGTTCCGCGTTTTTGTCAATACGCATATACTCCAAAGCCGGAAGCAAAGCACTGTTGGCACCAAGTTCCTCCAGATATAATTGGAACATATTGGTAGAAAGCAGCTCGCCTTGTGCTAAAATGGCTTTTTCTTCAAAAATAGTAAATACGCTTTTTGAAAATGAGCGCAAATAATCGAAAATTCCATGCACGATTTCCTGACATTTTTTCTGAAGTTCCTCGTTGCTGAAAAGCTCGTTAATTACGTCAGTATAAGTATGTTCGAGCATATTGATTTTTTCCAATGCGCCCGAAGGATTGTTTTTGTAAAAATAATCGGCAATTTCAACCAAGCTATTAGTTGTGCCGGACATGGCGGACAATACGACTAGATTTTTCTCACCGTTCATAATTAGTTTAGCCACGTTTTTCATCCGCGCAGCTGAACCTACTGATGTTCCACCGAATTTTAAGACCTTCATTTTGCTGAAAAATTAAAGTTATGCTAAAATAAATTTGACTGCAAAAGTAACACTTTTTTTGCAAATAATTTAGAATGAATTGAGAAAACAATCTTTAGATTTTGACTTGAGACAGATTTTGTGGATATGACTTCTTTTCTATTCCTAAATCATGCAATTTTTCTAAAAAGCATTCGCTTTTTAGAGAGTTTTATTTTTAGCATTTCGTTTTGCGTATTCTTCAAAATATCCTATTTTTGTCTAAATGCTAAAGCCAAAATCAGAAAATCCTATTGCAATGATTAGCCGATAATTAGCATTTTTATTTTTAAAAAACATGAAAACTCCAAAACCAATCATCACCACGCCGAGCTTTGAGATTTTCAAAGCAGATAGTGCTACTGAACTGCTTTTGCCGTACATCGGAACGCTGCGCGCAGGATTTCCTTCGCCTGCCGAAGATTTTACGGGCGAGCGAATCGACCTGAATAAGTTGTGCATTCGCCATCCGGAAGCCACTTATTTTGCGAAAGCCAAAGGAAATTCGATGAACAAAGACTTCAACGAAAACGACCTGCTGGTGATAGACGCGAGCATGGATTACAGCAACAACAATATCGCGATGATTTTTTTGGATGGAGATTTTACAACCAAACGAGTACGAAAAACGAGGAGCAGATGCTACCTTGAATCTTCCAACAAGGAATTTCCGGACATTGAAATAACGGAAGATTCGAAGAATTTAATTTTTGGAATAATAACCTGGAGTTTTAGAAGACACGCCTGATGCCGCCATTTGCCCATATCGACTGCAACAATTTTTACGCTTCCTGCGAGCGGGTTTTTAATCCCTCGTTGATTGGTAAGCCGGTCATTGTTTTGAGTAATAATGACGGTTGCGCTATTGCGCGAAGCAACGAGGCCAAGGCACTCGGCATCAAGATGGGTGAGCCGGCATTTAAGATAAAAGACATCATCGAACAGCACGATGTGGCGGTTTTTTCGGCTAATTTCGAACTGTACGGCGATATGAGTAATCGCGTAATGACGATACTTGGCAGCTATTCGCCCGCTCAGGAAATTTACAGTATTGATGAATGCTTTCTTGATTTGGAAGGCATCAGCGGTGACTTGCGCGATTATTGTCTTGAAATGAAACAACGCGTGGAAAAATGGACGCGTATCCCAATCAGCATCGGCATTGGACCGACAAAAGCATTGGCGAAAACGGCTACTCGTGTGGCTAAAAAATTCGCTGCGCAGACCGGCGGTGTGCATTCTATTGATACGGAAGAAAAACGGCTAAAAGCACTGAAATGGATGCACGTGGAAGATGTTTGGGGGATTGGGCGGAAGCATTCCAAACGACTTTTGGCATATAATATTAAGAATGCGTACCAGTTTACGTTAATGTCTGATGAGTGGGTAAAAACGCATTTGAACGTGGTTGGGCTGCGGTTGAAGCATGATTTGATGGGCATTCCAAGCATTCAGCTGGAGGAAGTGAAAAGCAAAAAAAACATAGCCACGACACGCACGTTTGATACTATGCTTGAAAATTTTGGTGATATTCGGGAGCGTGTGTCCACTTTCGCGGTGAAATGCTCGGAAAAATTGCGTAAGCAAGCTTCCTGCTGCAATGCCATTCAGGTTTTTATCACGTCCAATTTTTTCCGGGAAGATTTGCCACAATATAGCAATTCTGTGACTGTAAAACTGCCTTTTGCAACTAATTCGGCTATTGAACTAGCAAATTATGCGACATTGGCTTTGGAGAAAATTTACCGCCCGGGATTTAAGTACAAAAAAGCAGGAGTAATCGTTTTGGACTTTACGCCGGAAGATAATCAGCAGCTAAATTTCTTTGAAAATCGCAATGTCAAGCACATTCCGCTGATGGCTGCGATTGATAAAATTAACAAACGATACAGCAAAGACCTAATCCGACTGGCTACGCAAGCGCCCGGGCGAACCTGGAGAATGCGGCAGGAAAGACTCTCTAATCACTATACAACGGATATTAATGAAGTGATTTCGGTGCGGGTTTGATAATTTTGAAATTAGAAGTTAGAAGTTAGAAACTTGACTACTGTAGCTTGGTTAGATACAAGCAATACCCAAACATTAAACTTTGACAAAATGTGCTTTTTTTACAAACCAAATAAAGACCCTGAGAAACTGGAAACTCGTTTTAATGCGAAGATTTCTAAGAATTCGCCACCGGATTTTTTTGACAGTCCAATGGATATTTACAACGGATTTGCGCATCCGAGAATGCCGATAATTACGAGCAACGAACGGGATAAAATTCAGTTTTTTGAATGGGGATTATTGCCTAGATGGGCTAAAGACAAGAAATTTCAAGCCAATACGCTGAATGCACGATTAGATACTTTAGGCGAAAAGCCGTCATTTAAAAAAGTGCTGATGAACCGATGCCTGATTCTTGCCGAAGGATTTGTGGAATGGCAGTGGCAAGACCCGAAAGGAAAAGAAAAGATAAAATATCTGATAGAAATCAACGAAAATCCTATCTTTGCATTCGCAGGGCTGTGGAGCGAATGGGTGGATGTGATTTCGGGTGAAATAATCCCGACTTTTACCATTATCACCACGGAAGCCAACGAACTGATGGCGAAAATTCACAATACCAAAAAGCGAATGCCGGTGATAATTCATCGGGACTTTGAAGAAAATTGGCTTGAAAAAGGTACAATAAATATGTGGAACGACAACTTAAAAGCAATAGCAATATGAAACACACTGAAGAATACAACGACCTGAAAGGCTTTGTGCTGGAAGGTTCTGTGCTTGTAGCCTGGAAAAAAGTCGCCGGCGACAAACGGGAATTTATCGGGCTTTACATAGCCGATGAAAATGAAACGATGGAAGGAATTCTGGAAGAAAATAAACTGGACGAAAATCCAATCAAGCACAATGTGCTGGTTCCGGTTTTTATGATGGAAAATCTTTTGGATGTTGAAAAAAGAAAGCTAATCGTCGAAAATCTGAAAAATGAAATTTGGGATTGGGATGCAGATTATGACTTTGAAGAAGCGGCTGAAACGGTGTTTTAGAAAATCAACACAAGAAACAAAAAAAGCTTAATTTCGATCGAAATTAAGCTTTTCTTTTAATAACTTCAGATGTAAAAATCATTGCGTTTCCCAACCATAATCGATGTATTTCCAGCTAAAATCTTTGCTGTTATCCACTTTTATAAGCAAATATCCTTCTTCGGTAGTATAATGCGAACCGCGCCACCAAGCTGCAGAAACAGCACCTCCGGTCAAAAACCAGGTGTTTTTCACATACAATTCTTCATGCAAATGCTGATGTCCTTGCAGGATGATTTTCAAATTGTAATTTTGCAGCAAATCCCACACTTCTTTGAAATTGTCCAGCATATCTCGATTGATAATTTCACCTTTCACTGCAGGATAATAAAGCGACTGAAACGGCACGTGCGTCACAACAACAATCGGAATTTCCTTGCCCGCTTTTGCAAGGTCATTTTCCAGCCATTGAAATTGCTCTTCATTGATAAAATATGTGTGATTATCATCGCGTTGAACGCTGTTTAGTACTACAAAATGAACATTTTTATGGTCAAACGAGTAGTATGATTTAGCCAAATGCTTTTCGAATTTCGCAAATCCTTCCGGATCGGATTTCCCTTCGTTTCTGTAAAAGCGATCATGATTTCCAATGGTAAAATATGCATTCACACCGCTCTCATTGACAATGCTTTTGAACCTTGTAATCAAAGAATCGGCTGCATTCTCTTGGGAATTGTCAATGTCATCAACGTCAGCATTATCTCCGCCAAAAATCACAAAATCGACACCTTTCGATTTCGCATTACTCAGTGCCATTTCAAGGCCTTTATCACCATTTCCATTATTCTCTAAATTCATATGCACATCGGTCATAAAGGCAAATGTAAACGAATTATCCGGTGTGATCACAAGCTTTTCCGGTGCCTTGGAAGCGCATGAAATAAAGAAAAAAGTCGTTGCAAAAATGAATATGAATTTCAGATTTTTCATTGTAAATATTTTTATAAATAATGTCCAAAATTAAGCAAACTTATTGTTTAATCAAAGGATTTTAGATTGGGAATATTTTTACAAAAAACAAAACAAATATAACTGAAATAAAAAAGGTTTTAGTAAATAAAAAAATCAAGAATTATAGACTATATTTGTAGAAATCATATTTTTTTGAAAATGAAAACACAATATTTTGCATTGACGTCGCTTTTTTTAGTGCTATTTCTTGTAGGATTAAATTCATGTACAAGTTCTAAATCCAAAAATCCGAAAATTGAATTGGAAGAAATCACTATTTCCGAAATTCAAAATGCTTACAATTCTGGAAAATACAGCATTGTTGAAATTACGCAAGCTTATCTCGAACGAATTGATGAAATTGATAAAAACGGACCCGTATTAAACTCCGTGATAATGGTTAATCCCGACGCTTTGGGAATTGCGGCTTTGCTCGACGAGGAACTGAAGCAAGGTAAAAGTAGAGGACCATTGCATGGAATTCCGGTTTTGCTGAAAGATAATATTGATACGCATGATAAAATGCCGAATACTGCCGGTTCGGTGATTTTGAAAAATTCATTTCCGCTAAAAGATTCGTGGGTTGCTCAAAAACTACGTGAAGCCGGCGCTGTAATTATTGGAAAAACCAATTTAAGTGAATGGGCAAATTTTCATAGCAGTTACTCATCCAGCGGTTGGAGTGCATTAGGCGGACAAACTAAAAATCCGTACGATTTAAGCAGAAATCCGTGTGGATCGAGTTCCGGAGCAGGAGCAGCTGTGTCTGCAAATCTGACAGTTATTTCCATTGGAACAGAAACGGATGGTTCGATAGTTTGCCCTGCAAATAACAATGGTGTAGTTGGAATAAAGCCGACGGTCGGCTTGATAAGCAGATCGGGGATAATTCCCATTTCGTTTACTCAAGATACTCCCGGCCCGATGGCCAGAACGGTGACTGATGCTGTAATTTGTCTTGGAGCGCTTACCGGAATTGATAATTCTGATGCAAAATCGGTGCTTTCTGAAGGGAAAAGCTTGAAAGATTATACCTCATTTCTAAAGAAAGATGGATTGAAAGGCAAAAGAATTGGATTTGATACTTCGCAAATGGGCAAAAATCATCATTTGGATAAAATTATGCTTGAAGCTGTTGATTTTATTAAGAAAAGTGGTGCAGAAGTGGTTGAAATAAATAATATCATCGCACCAAAAATTGAAGCTTTGGAATTTGATATTCTTCTTTTTGAATTCAAAGACGGTTTGAATAAATATTTTGCATCTTTAGGGCCTGATGCCGTAGTAAAAAATATGGATGAATTAATAAAACAGCAAAGTACCGACAGCGCAGAAATGAGATGGTTTGACCATAAATTATTTGAAATGGCGCAGGCTAAGAAATCACTTGATTCAGATGAATACAAAAATGCTTTGCAAGAAATGCTGAAAGGGGCTCGTGAAAATGGGATTGACAAAGTAATGAATGCGAATAATTTGGTTGCAATTATTGCTCCAACTGGTTCTCCTGCTTGGAAAACCGACCTCGTTAACGGAGATAATTTTGGCATATCTTCCAGCTCTCCAGCAGCAATCGCAGGTTATCCTGCTATCAGTCTGCCAATGGGCTTCGTAGAGGGATTGCCTGTAAATATCACTTTTTACGGAAAAGCTTGGAGCGAGCCTACATTAATAGAAATGGCTTTTGCATACGAACAAGGCACAAAGCATAGAAGAAAACCACAGTTTTTGAAAGGGGAGTAGGAGGTTGTATAAATCTAGGTAATAAAAAAACTCTGATAATCGTGAGATTGTCAGAGTTTTAGAGTACCCAGAGCCGA
>CAZCIU010000057.1:0-16708 GCA_964498765.1 uncultured Paludibacter sp.
ACTTATCTTTGTTAAATTAGATATGTTAAATCCCTAAATCAAAATTAAAATAATGACACAAGGACCAAAAGAAAAATTATTTCTAAACACGCTTGCTTTTGAATTTCCGAAAGAATCGGAAACATTTTATTTTTCATTAGAAGATAACCCGGACTATCCCCTGACCAAGCTTAATCATTCATTATTTCCTGAAAATATTAAAGATATCTTTCCTGACATTACAAATTCCGATATTCTTTATACTTCATTCAAGCGTAAAATTGAAGGCTTTTTACCTCTCAAAATCAATTTTGCTACTGATAATTTTGCGCTTATAAAACGTCATTATAATCGCGAAATTAAGCGATATTTCAACAAGAAAAATATCCTTGTCGAGCCTACTTTTATCAAGGACAACCAAGTTTGGTTAAGAACGGATAATAGAAAAAAGCAAAGCAAATTCGGAGAATATGACCGTTACAGTATCAAAGTAAACTTCAATAGTTTTTTAAATAAACCGGAATTAGTGCTTTCCTTTGATCGCCCTGCAAAAATGCTAAAACAATCAGTTTCAAACTTTTTGGCAAACACACCGGAAGCAACTGCTGATCTATTCAACCGTGTTGTTTATTATGAAACTTTTGATAATAAAGATGGTTCCAAATCTTCACGTATGCGTGTTACCAAATATGGATACTTAACAGAGCTTGAAGATATTGACTACAAAAATGTTTTTGCTGTGATTGGTAAAAAATTAGCAAGTTTTCTTGGTTTATATGATGATGATGATAATGAAGAACAATCTACTTTCCAAAGGAGTAATCGTTACACAAAATATTATAATAAGATTTCAAGATTTTATGAGAATTTTCTGGATAATAAAGAATTTCGTTCAATAGTGCCAATAGCAGAAAATGGTTTCAGTTTCGTAAATCCAATGCAGATAGGAAAAACAAGACCTCAAAGCAAACAACTTATCTTTGGAAAAAATGATCAGGGAAATTACCACATTAATAAGGCTCCGAAATATGGAGTAAATTCTGGTCCACACCGTTCGCCCAACAACAACAATATACAGCTGTTTTTTATTTCAACCAAAACTCATGCGCCATATACTGTAAACCTTTCTGATTATCTATTGAAGGATTACAAAAATTTTTTCAAAGGATTGGAGCATTACACAAATGTACCAGTTACCTGTGCCCCCGGCAATCTGAATATCCAATTTGAAAACATTAGCAATCCTTTACCGGAGATAGAAAAAGCACTGCAAGAAAATCAGTTTAATCCCGAAACAAAATACATTGCAATCTATTTAACCCCGGTTGGCAGATTTGAACAAGATAAAGAGCAACGAAAAATTTATTATCGGGTAAAGGAGAAGCTTCTCAACCGAAATATTACTTCTCAATTTATAGAAACGGATAAAATGCTAAAAGTACTTGCTGATGACCAAACACGTGATTTTAAAGGACGAGAAAAAAAGAATTTTGCCTATACACTGCAAAATATGGCTATTGCTATTAATGCCAAACTTGGAGGCATTCCTTGGCGAATAAATACTCCGGTTACAAAGGAATTAGTCATAGGTATTGGAGCTTTTAAGCACGTGGATACAAATACACAATACATCGGCTCTGCATTTTCATTTGACAATACAGGTGCTTTCAATTCATTCGAGTACTTCCATCACGACCAGATTACGGAGCTTGCAGGCTCCATCGAAAACGCAATAATAAATTTCACAAAAGTAAACAACAAGCCCAATCACCTTATTATTCATTTTTACAAAGATATGAGTGAAGTGGAGGTTGAACAAATTGAAAGCGTTTTTCGAAAATTAGATTTGCAAATACCGTTTTTTGTCGTTACAATTAATAAAACCCTATCAGAAGATTTTGTAGTTTTCGATGGAGAAAACAGAGACTTACTACCGTACAGTGGAAGATACGTGAATTTAGGAAATCAGACATATTTACTTTGCAACAATACCAGGTACGAAGATGGGTATTTTAGCCCGATGGATGGATTTCCTTTTCCAGTAAAACTCAAAATCCATTGTCCAAATGACGAGGTACTCGAAAAAGACAGTAGTATCACTACTAATCTGATTGACCAAGTCTATCAGTTCAGCCGGATTTATTGGAAGTCCGTAAAACAGCAAAATCTACCTGTTACAATCAAATACCCGGAAATGGTTGCAAAAATAGCCCCTCACTTTTCAGGCGGAGACATTCCAGGTAACATTGGCAAAGATAACCTTTGGTTCCTTTAATCAGAGCAGTCGGTTTCCAAGACAGCGGGTTTCCCAACCCGCTGAAAACCCGGCAAACCGACGTTTCAAACGGCGTTTTGCTTGTGCGCACTCACGTTTAGGTCAGTTAAATTAAATACAAACATTCAAAAAATAACACCATGTTAGAAAAAATTATCAAATACCTCAACTATTTTAGGATGAAAGATGACCGTGAAGACTTTGATGTTATTCATTCTGAAATCGAAAAAGCGGTTATTTTCAAGGGAACAAACCTTTGGGTGCTTATCTGCGCCATATTAGTAGCATCAGTCGGACTAAATATGAATTCTACTGCTGTTATTATTGGTGCTATGCTTATCTCACCTTTAATGGGGCCAATCAATGGAATGGGTTACGGATTGGCTACCTATGATTTTAACCTGTTCAGAAAAGCCTTAAAAAATTACAGTTTTGCCTTATTAGTGAGCTTACTTACATCAGCGCTTTACTTCTTCATTTCACCTGTTAATACGGCTCATTCCGAACTCCTCGCACGAACAAGCCCTACCATCTACGACGTTTTTATAGCACTCTTTGGTGGAGTGGCTGGGATGCTCGCTGTCAGCAGTAAGTTAAAAGGAAATGTCATTCCGGGTGTAGCCATTGCCACTGCTTTAATGCCACCTATCTGCACGGCAGGCTATGGACTTGCCACGCTTCAATTCAATTTCTTTTTTGGAGCACTATATCTTTTCGTTATAAATTCTGTATTTATTGCTGTTGCTTCAATGGTTGTTTCACAGGTAATAAAATTACCTATTCGTTCCACTGTGGACAAAGAAAGAAGTAGCAAACTCAATCGCTATGTTACGCTGATTTTAGCCATTACTGCCATCCCAAGCATATATTTTGGATACAGATTAGTGCAAAACGAAAAATTTTCTGAAAACGCAAAAAAATTCATAAACAATGTTTCTGTTCAGAAAAATAGTTATTTATTGGAAAGCGATATTAATCCTGCTACAAAAACCATACGACTGATATACTCGGGATACGGTGTAAACGATACGGTAAAAAAAGAGATAAAAACTATCGCTCATAAACTGGATTTAGATACATCACGCCTCAATATTTTTAGTGGTTCTATCGAAAGAGAACTTTTTCCTGAGAAACAAAAAATGTTGACTGAAACAGAAGAACTGAACCAAAAACTTTCCGCAACTACATTTGCATTGCAACAAAACCAAAACAAATTAGACAGCATCAAAAGCAATGACCACAAAGGGAAGATTATTTTAGATGAACTGAAAAAATTCTATCCACAAGTAAAATCCTGCTCCTACTTTATTACCTACATACACCCGGATACTGTCAAAAAGCCAATTGTAATCTATACAGCTGACAAATACATCGGACGAAACGATAAAAATAAAATCATTGATTGGACCAAGTCAAGACTTACCAACGAAAATACGATGGTTTATTTTGAATAATCAACTAAAAAAAATAAAATCAATAAATTGAAACAAATTGAAACAAACCGAAACAAGTTGAAACAAAAAATAAAAAATATGTAGAAAATTGTAGTTTTTAGCTAAAATTTGTAATTTTGAATGAAAGCATTTTTATTAACATGTAAACTTATTTAGCTATGACTATTCGACAAAAACTGCAAAAAATTGCTACCGACAAAAACTCTCCTTGTGTAACTATCTCTTTCAATACACGAGCAACATTTGACAAATCAACTCACGATGACATCTTGCTCAAAAACCTATTGAAAGAAGCTAAAAGCAAAATTTTAGAAAATTACAGAGAAAAAGAATTAACCGATCTACTTCATAAAATCAATGATATTCCTTCCCGAATTGATATGCGTTTCAATTCTGAAAGTTTGCATATCTTCATTTCTAATGAAACTGATGAATTCATTCGTTCGCCTTGGCCGGTCAGTGAAAACCATGTGATGGTTTCAGATCATTTTAATCTCAAACCTTTGATAATCAGAATGAACCGAACTTCTGAATACCTGATACTACTACTTTCAAAAGGTGGAACTCATCTGTATCAGGCTACAAACCAAATCGTGTCAGAAATTACGAATGAAGATTTCCCGAAACCGGAAACTCCTTTTGTTACTACGAGCAACGTAGAAGCAAGCAATGCAAAATTATTAGATGATTTAGCAAAAGAATACTTAAACCGAGTTGATAAGGCTGTTCAAAAAGTGGTAAGTGAAACCAACCTTGCCTGCGTGGTTATTGCTACCGAAAAAAATTACAGCGAATTAATTCAGGTCGCGGATAATGATAAATTGTACATTGGCTTTGATAATATCAACTACAACGATACATCCCATCAAACTATCGGTTTACAGGGATGGGATATAATGAAAGATTATCAGAAAAAAAGCAGACTTCAAGCCGTTACTGAAATGGAAGAAGCTATCGGGCAAGCAAGAATGATGACTGATTTGCAAGAAATTTTACGAGCATCGGAAGTAGGCAGAGGCGAATTATTGCTTGTCAGGCAAGATTTCAATAGAGCAGTAGAAAAGAACATGCAAGGCGAATTGCCCTTTGCAGAAGATGACGGACTACTAATTGATAATTCGGATATTATCAGTGATATTGCTTGGAATATTTATTCAAACGGTGGAAGAATTTTCTTCTTGCAGGCAGATGAAATGGGTAATCTTGGAAGTATTGCCCTAAAAATAAGATATTAACACACAAAAAATCATTAAAACATGAAACTAAAAAAACTAAAATTCGTTTTCCTCGCTATATGGATTGTGTCACTAACATCTTGTTCTCACAGATTAGTGGGTACTTGGAATGTAGAACGTTATGAAACCATTACACCTGGCAGTGAAGCTATCAGACTTTACAACATTGGGTCAATGACATTTAATAGTGATTTATCCGGTTCAAAGGACTTAAATTACAGTGTGATGGGAATTCAGCGAAATGATCAGGTTCCTTTTACGTGGATTTGGAGAGAAGGAGCTTTTGTTACTATCAGCAGTGAAGGTTCCGACTTTTCCAAAACGTGGATTATCATTGAAAACAAAAGGAAAAGTCAGATTTGGAAAACAACAGATGGAGCTGATATTATCCAAACGATGGAGTTGAAAAAATAATTTCATCAGACTACATTTGTTGAGAAAATACTGTCATGATATAATATGTAATGAGTAAATTTTTAGATAAAGAATATCTTTATAAAGTCGTATTTGAAAGCGACACCAAAGCCGGGAAAAAATTTGACGTAGTATTGCTATGGGCTATTTTGTTAAGTTGCCTTGTTGCTATACTGGATAGTGTTCAGTTTTTGCAACATCGATTTGGGAAAGAGTTTGTCGTGTTAGAGTGGATATTTACCATCCTTTTTACGATTGAATATTTTACACGTATCTACATCAGCCCCAAACCGTTAAGATACATTTTCAGTTTTTGGGGTTTTATTGATTTACTCGCCATTATTCCTACCTATTTAAGTTTATTCTATTTCGGCTATCATTACTTGGTAATAGTAAGGATTATACGGCTTTTGCGTGTTTTTCGGGTGCTTCGTCTTGTTCGCTTCAATCGGGAAGCAATGGGACTGCTAAGAGCACTCAAAAGCAGTGCCTATAAAGTAGGCATTTTTTTCTCTACCGTATTTACTATTGTAGTCCTTCTTGGTACAGTGATGTATGTGGTTGAAGGTGGAGAAAATGGTTTTTCAAGCATTCCGCAAAGCATCTACTGGGCTATTATTACAGTTACCACCGTTGGCTATGGCGATGTAGTTCCCGTAACTGTTGTTGGTAAATTTATTTCTTCATTTGCTATGATTATTGGCTATTCAATTATCGCTGTTCCTACCGGGATTATTACAGTGGAAATGGCGCGATCAAGCAAAACACAAGTTAAATGCCCGAAATGTAATTATGCGAATGACGAAAAATCAAACTATTGTAGTTCATGCGGGGAGAAAATAAGAGAGAAACCCTAAACTTAAATTCAAAATTCAATCAACTCAATTAAATTTCAAGTCCAAACTATGTGGATAGATATAATTATTTTCGTTATTGCACTTGCAGTGCTTATTATAAGTTCCAATTTTTTTACAGACGCCGCATCAACCATTGGTGGCTTTTTCAACTTACCTTCATTCGTAGTGGGTATTTTTATTGTAGGTATTGGCACTTCATTACCTGAATTAGTGTCAGGCATTTTGTCTGTCGTAGATAATAATTCCGAAATTCTTTCAGGTAACGTCATTGGTGCAAACATATCAAATTTACTGCTCGTAACCGGATTTGCAGTGCTAATTAACAGACAAAGGATTGACCTTGGTAAAACCTACATTTTTACCGATTTGAATTTTCTTATCGGTAGTTTTTTCTATTTTGCATTGATTGCGTTCGATGGCACAATCGAACTTTTAGAAGCTTTGATAGGAATTGTTATTTTTCTTATTTACAGCTACCATTTGGTCAAAGATAATAAGACACTTAACGGTAATGAAACAGAAGAAAAGCTGAGTAAATTTCCGGTTAAATCTTTTGTTATACTCATTGCAAGTGCGGTAGGGATATATTTTGGAGCTGATTTTACCATTAGTTCGCTTGCCGGAATAGCCCGCGGACTTCAAGTGCCAAGTTCAATCATTGCATTAACTTTGCTTTCTTTGGGAACTACATTGCCGGAACTGACCGTAAATATTTCGGCTATCCGCAAGGGGCGGGCCACAATGGCAATCGGAAATGTACTCGGCTCGTGTATTTCAAACACCTTGCTTATCCCATCTATCGCTTCATTTTTCGGAGTTATACAAGTCCCACAAAATCTGATTTCATTTTCACTTCCGGTTATGCTTGGAGCAGGTGTAATGTTTTATATGCTTACACAGGATAAAAAAATATCAGTAACCGAAGGTTATTTATTTTTCTGTTTGTATGCTTTGTTCTTAATCAAAATTATTTTATAATGATAAGCTTTTCCATTTATTAATTGATATTGCTTGAATGCTTTTGATAATTAATTAACAAATTCGTTGTAAGCTTAACAAACTCAATAATACAAAAAATGATTAAATCTTTGAAAACAAAAATTTTTCTTAGTTTTCTATTACTTATACTAATGCTTGTAGTTGCAGGTGTAATGTCTATTGTGGAATTAAGAAAAATGGGAGGTTCCGCAGAAAAGGTAATGGAAAACAATTACCAATCCATTGAAACCTCGAAAACGATGCTCGATGCGGTTGAGCGCGAAGATAGCGGTGTATTGATGTGGATGCTTGGCGAGACCGCCAAAGGTTCCCAAACAGTTGGACAGGCAAACGGCATAATGCAAAAGGCATTGAAAGATGCACTTTTAAATCTGTCTGAAATCAACGAAGATGAATACGTAAAAAAGGTAGAAAACGGTTACAAGGCTTATCATGCTACTGTTGAAAAAATTATAAGTTCCGATGGCAATCTTGCTGAAAATAAAATAACATATTTCGAAGAATTGGAACCATTGTTTATCGAGCTAAAAAATGCCATCAACAGTCTTATGGTGCTTAATCAACATCAAATGTATTCGCAGGTTGCGATAATGAAGGACAACTCAGAACGTTCCATGATGCCCGGTATCATTTCGGTTGTTGCGGCAGTTGTTTTTGCCATGCTGCTAAATTTCTTTATTTCCATTTCTTTTATCAATCCTATTCATAAGCTTATTGAAGGAATTAAGTCGTTTTATCCCGGAAGTAGAAAAATAGATGCAAAGATTACTTCTGATGATGAAATAAAAACACTTGAAAACGAAATTAATAACCTGACTACAAGATTGCAGAAATAAATTAGAAGAGAAATGAGAGCAAAGGTCATTATCAAGTATTTAGGCTATGTGCTGTTGTTTAACGCACTCTTAATGTACATTTCCGCTGCCATTTCCTTGTTTCTAAAAGAAACTTCGATGGTTCCTCTAATGTATAGTGCAATAGTCTGTACCATTATCGGTATATTTCCACAAATATTTATAGAAAAAATTGGAGAAATAAGTTTTCACGAAGGAATGTCAATCAGCGTCTTTGGTTGGCTGTTAACTTGTATGGTGGGAGCAATTCCTTACTTTATGTGGGGTGGAGAATTTACTTTTGTAAATGCTGTTTTTGAAAGCGTTGCAGGGTTTACTACCACAGGTTCCACTATTCTTACTGACATTGAAATATTGCCCAAAGGATTACTTTTTTGGCGTTCAGCTACACATTTCATCGGTGGAATGGGAATTATTCTGTTTGTTTTGCTGATACTACCCAATTCCCAAGGGGTTCGTTCAAGTATCTACCGTACGGAAGTGTCCGGCTTATCTATGCTGAACTTTCACATGCAACCCCGCCAAATTGCTAAAATAATTGCTTTTATTTATATAGGTCTAATACTCTTAGAAACCATTTTATTGTGGGTTTTAGGTATGACGTTTTTTGATGCTATTTGTCATTCTTTTGCTACGCTTGCTACCGGTGGCTTTTCAACGAAAAATAACAGCATTGCCTTTTACGACAGCATTTGGATAGAACTTACAATATCTTTCTTTATGCTTATGGGAGGTATGCACTTTGGGTTAATTTATGCAACAATTAGACGTGAAAAGCTGAATATATTTACATCAAAAGTGGTAAGAAGCTATTTCCTTGTTATTGGTGTAGGAATTATTCTTGTAGCACTTAAACTTACATCAGACCATGTATATGGATGGTCGGAAGCGCTTCGGCACGCTTACTTTCAAGTAATATCTTTGGTTACAACCACAGGATTTGCTACGGTGGACACATCAACATGGCCTATTTTCACAATCTTTATTCTTATCTATTTTTCCATTCAGTGTGCGTTAGTTGGCTCTACTACCGGAGGAATAAAGTTCGATAGGATTTACCTGTTTTTCAAAACACTTGGTAATCAAATCAAGCAAATAATACATCCAAACGCTGTATTTGTTACAAAAGTCAATTCGACAACAATAAGTGAAAAAATGGAATATCAATCGGTAGTTTACATCGTTTTTTATATGATTATTCTGTTGTTAAGTTCACTTATTCTGTCTACGATTAATATTGACGGAGTAACATCATTTACTGCATCCGTCGCCACATTAGGAACTGTTGGTCCGGGGTTCGGAGATAGTATCGGATCATTGGGTAATTATTCTGCTATCCCCACGGCAGGAAAATATATTTTATCTGTTAATATGTTATTAGGTCGCTTGGAGATTATGAATATCCTTGCACTTTTCGTGATACTTTCATCAAAAAAAAGCTAATTAATGACGAAAACAATGAATTACAATTTTATCAACAAAATAGACAATCTTGATTACGGTGTCATTGGCAACTGCCGTACGGCCGCCTTAATTTCTAAACGTGGGAGTATCGACTGGCTTTGCCTGCCGGACTTTGACACGCCATCTGTCTTTTCTAAATTATTGGATGAGCAAAAAGGTGGAAGTTTTTCATTTTTAGTGTCAGATGAGTATCAAATTACACAAACTTATTTGGGAAATACTAATATTCTAATCACGAAATACAGCTCTGATGAAGGTGCATTTGAACTGATTGATTATATGCCACGCTATCGTGCTTCTGAAACAAAGCATTATATGCCGCCCGAAATACATCGGTACGTAAGATTATTGTGGGGAAAGCCCAAATTAAAAGTTCTCTACGACCCACAGATGAACTATGCAGCAGAAAAAACCAAGCATACAATAAAAAGCAATTATATTCAGTCGGCAGCCGAACAGAAGGAAGAAGAGCATAAAATTTATCTTTATTCGTCGCTTGACTTTCAGACCTTACTCAACGGCGATGTCTTTGAACTGACTGAAAATCATTTTTTTCTACTGTCGTATCACCAAAAACTTATTACAATCGATATTAACCGAATTCTTTTGGATTATGAAAGAACCAAGGTTTATTGGCTCAATTGGAGCAGTCGTTCCCGAAATTATCATTTATACGATAAGGAGATAAAACGAAGCCTGTTAGTACTGAAACTGTTGTCCTATCAGAGTAGCGGAGCTATGCTCGCTGCACTAACCACAAGTTTACCCGAAACGATCGGCGAAGTCAGAAACTGGGATTACCGTTTTTGCTGGATACGAGATGCGTCAATGTCCATTGATACGCTTATGTTTATGGGACACAAAGGAGCGGCAGAAAGATTTATACATTTCATCAAACGCATTCTTAAATCCCGTGACGATACCTATCAGATTATGTACGGTATCCGCGGCGAGCGTGAACTGACAGAAGAAATTCTTCCACACCTTTCGGGTTATGAAAATTCCTATCCGGTACGCATCGGTAATGCAGCCTACAATCAGCTGCAAAATGATTCGCTGGGCTACCTGCTGGATGTGATTTATAAGTATTATCAGTTCTTTCCGGGAACCTTGGATGAAGTGGAAGAAATTTGGGAAGTAGTGAGAAATATCGTGAGAATGGTGCAATCAACCTGGCACAAGCCGGACAAAAGTATCTGGGAATTTCGTACGAAAGAGTTGAATTTTGTGTTCTCAAAAGTAATGAGTTGGGTGGCATTGGACAGGGCAACGCTCATTGCCGAATTACTTGAAAAAGATTATTATTCAGAAAGATGGAGACAAGAAGCCGACTTGATAAGGGCTGAGATAATGAATAAAGGTTGGAAAGAAGATATGCAATGCTTCTCGCAAGCTTATGAAAACGAAGATTATGACAGTTCGCTGCTATTGATGCAGTTCTACGGATTTATTGAAGCCGATGATGAAAAGTACAGAAAAACAGTTTACGCCATCAAAGAGAATTTGATGCACGAAGGCTTGATGTATCGATATAAATCCGAAGATGATTTTGGAGCACCATCTTCATCTTTCACCATTTGTACGTTTTGGTTGATAGAAGCATTATTTATGATTGGCGAAAAAGTAGAAGCTGAAAAATTGTTTAAAAATATGATACAATACGCCAATCATCTGGGACTTTACAGCGAAGATTTGGATTTCGAAACCAAACGACAATTAGGTAATTTCCCACAAGCCTATTCACATTTGGCTTTTATCAATACAGCTTCACTATTTTCAGAAGAGAAAAAAATATCCCGATTTATTCAACCTTAAAAACAAAATACTACTATGTTGGAAAATAAAACCTTACAAGAAATATTAGACTTTTCATTAATAAAATTAGGAAGCAGATTAAATATAACAGTCTTGGATGTTATTGAGTTGCTGATAGTATTTTTAATCAGTTTTCTTGTTTTATTCTTAATAAAAAAAGCTATTTACAAATCGAAAAAACTCGATTTAGGTAAAAAATACTCACTCAACAATCTCATAAAATACATAGTTTATATCATTACTTTCGCCATCGTTTTTCGTATTCTTGGATTTGACTTGAAGTACGTTATGGCGGGTTCGGCAGCATTATTAGTTGGTATCGGCTTGGGATTGCAAAATTTATTCAGCGATTTCGTGTCCGGCATCGTGATATTGGTCGATTCTACCATAAAGGTAGGCGACGTGCTTGATGTAGATGGCTTGGTCTGTAAGGTGGAAGAAATAAATATGAGAACAACGCTCGTCCTTACTCGCGATGATAAATTCATTCTTCTGCCAAACACCTTACTTACAAAAAATAAAATTGTGAACTGGACACACACCAATAACACATCACGTTTCGAAGTGAATGTAGGGGTTGACTATTCTTCGGATGTAAATTTGACAATGAAACTTATCAAAGAAGCCGGATTGGAACAAAAAGATGTAATGAAGCAACCCGAACCATTCGTACGTTTCAATGATTTTGGAAGTTCATCGCTGGATTTCACGCTCTATTTTTGGGTAGATAATGTGTTCCGTGCTGAAAATGCCAAAAGTGAAATCAGGGTAAAAATTTTCAATAAATTGAGTGAAAATAACATTACCATCCCATTTCCGCAACGTGTTCTGCACTTCGAGAAAAATGAAATTGAAGATTTAATTAGGAAGTAGATTGTTTCCCTTAAATTGTACATTAGCAAATGAATTAGGGAATTGTGAGTTGATAAAATCAATTAGCTTTTCCCTGACTTCTACACGCAAATCCCAATTGTCGGAAGCATTGCCACTGCTCACGGTAATACGGACTTCCTTAAACCATTCTTTGCTGTCCGTAACTTGCACGCTCTGTACACGTCCATCCCAATGATGATTTTTTAAGAGAATTGAATTTAGTTTCTCGCGTATTGGATCTATGGGCAACGAATACGAAACATAAAAATATATTTTACCCACAATATCCGATGTTTTATTGGTCCAATTTTCTATCGGGTTGTTCAGAAAATAATCTACCGGAACAATCAAGCGTCTTTCGTCCCATATTTTCACAACAATATAGGTTAGTTTTATCTCTTCAATTTTCCCGTATTCACCTTCTATAATCACCACATCGTCTATTTTCACAGGTTGAGTTAATGCTATCTGAATACCGGAAAGAATTTGCCCCATTGATTTTTGCGCGGCAAGTCCCACCAAAACACCGATAATACCGGCGGAAGCTAATATGCTTTTACCAATTGTTTTGGCTCCTTCTATATTTATTAGAGAGATTGCAATAAAGATGATTGCTAATAGAAAAATGGCGATATTTTCAAACATCCGGATTTGAGTAACTCTGGAACGGGCTATCAGATTATCTTCTGCGCTGATGTTATATTTGTTTTGAAAATACTTGGATACAGCTCGCGACAGTTGAATGACAAACCAACCCACTGAAAGGGTCAGCAAGATGCTCGATAAGGGTTTGAAAAATGACAGCGAAGGCAATCTTTCTATAAATGCGGGCGTAAAACTCATCAACAAAATTGAAAACAGGATAAGCAAAATGGGCGATTGGAACAATTTTACAATATAATCGTCAATATGGTTGTCCGTTTTCTTGACTATCTTTCTTAATCGGTTAAATACAAATCTGCTGACAATTGCAAACAAAGCAAATACCGCTAAAAATACAACTGATAAAATGAGAAGTTCATAAAAAAGATTGTCGGTAACTAAAATATTATCTATTAAATTATTCATAATTTTTCCTATTTGATTAGTTTTTCGAAGAAAGGGATCACCGAAGTTTGCAAGGGTATTCTGTACATAGAGTTTTCAGAAAAATTCCCAACCTTAATGCTGATGCCATTCTCAGGAAGGGCTCTAAACATATCTTCATCGGTAGTGTCATCACCAATGGCTAAAATAAATTCATAGTCTTTTTTTGACAATAATCGGTTTATTTCGCTTCCTTTGTTAAATTCCGGCGAACGGATTTCGATAATTTTATTTCCCCTTACGATTTGTAAATTTTGTCTTGCGCAAGGTTCCATCAATTCGTTAATCAATTGTTTCTCACGCAATTCTGCCAGCCAGACGTCCACTTTTCTGAAATGCCATACCAAAGCGGTGCTTTTAGCTTCCATAGAAGAGTGGGGTGTTTTATCTACGGTATGTTGGACAATGTCAATTATTTCATCGTCCCAGGGTGCAGTGTCTTTCACGTTGTAGTGCCACGTGTTATTTTCTTTGAAAAATGCTCCGTGCTCGGCAGCAAAGTCTAAATCTAATCCCTCGAACCATTTATCCAACACATCTCGGCTTCTTCCGCTATTTATTACCACTTTATTTCGGCTGTCGGCTGTCAGTTTTTTCAATAATTCCAACAAGCGTTTAGTAGGTCTCGCGTCAGCCGGATTTTTTACAAATGCCGACAATGTTCCATCGTAGTCAAGAACAATTAAGCGCGAAGCCGCATCGTCATACCTTTGTTTGATGTTATGCTGTTGTGGATCGTAAATGATTTTTTTACGAATTCTTTCGTTCTGACTTTGTATGGCCACCATTTCATCAATAAAGTCTTTGCCCCATCTTTTTACATCGTATTTAGCTATGTATTTTTGCATTCGGGATAATCGTGCTTTTTTTTCCTCATCGCTCATGGACAGGGCTTGAACCAATGCTTTCTCAATTTCCTCCATATCATTCGGATTAATAATTATAGCATCGGTAAGCTCATTGGCGGCTCCCGCCATTTCACTTAATATCAATACGGCCGTATTATCACGCTGTGTTGCCAGATACTCTTTCGCTACCAAATTCATTCCATCTCGCAGGGGTGAAACCATTGCAATATCGGCATTGTAGTACATCGCTATTAAATCATCAAAACTAAATGAACGATAGAAATAATAGATGGGCGTCCAGCCCATGGTGGAATATGTTCCGTTAATTAGACCGATGGTTTGCTCAATTTTTGTTTTCAAATTTGCATACCATTCCACATTATCACGCGAAGGCACAACAATCATTGCCAGCGAAACTTTTTCGTGGTATTCGGGATGATTTTTCAGAAATTGTGCAAATCCGTTTAGCCGATGAACTATTCCTTTGCTGTAATCAAGCCTGTCCACAGATAAAATAGTAGTTTGGTCGCCCATTTTTCGTTTTAGGATTTTTGCTTTTTTTCTTACAATCGGTTTATTAGAAGCATCGTGATATTGTTCATAATTTATCCCCATCGGGAATGCATCTATATGCACCACGCGGTCTTGAAGCCGGATTTCGTCCAGGTTACAATTCAAATTCAAAACACGGTAAATAGCACTGATAAAATGGCGCATATAGTCGTGCGTATGGAAACCAATAAGGTCGGCCCCTAATAATCCTTCGAGCACTTCCTCACGCTCCGGCAACACCCTGAAAAGCTCGTAAGAAGGAAATGGAATATGATGAAAATACCCAATATTAACTTTTGGCTTATTATCCCTAATCATTTTCGGCAACAACATCAGCTGATAATCCTGCACCCAAATAATATCATCATCGTCGATGTGTGGCAGTGCGGCTTCGCTGAAAAGTCGGTTTACTTCTTTGTAAGTGTTCCAATACTCGTTTTTATAATCCATATACGAGTAAAAGTAATGACATAATGGCCAAATGGTACTATTACTGTATCCTTCATAATACTTCTCTATATGCTCTTGGGATAAAAAAACCGGATGAAATTTTAGTCTGTTCAGTCTTTTCGTGATAATAGCTTTTTCTTTTTCATCATCTGTATGAATACCTGGCCAACCAATCCAGACTTTTTCTGCCGTAGTTTCCAGTGAACCTAATCCGGTTGCAAGTCCTCCTGCACTACTTGTTACAGTGATTTTGTCGTTCTTCTTTTGTACGTTAACAGGTAGTCTGTTAGCTATGATAATGATTTTCATGTGTTTATGTTTTTTTATTTATTAATAATGAAACGATTTGACTATAAAATGCTCTGTTTCCGCATCTAATGAAGCATTTTCTACATCCATTGAAACATCTTCCACATTTAATATCTCTAATATATCAAGTGGTTTTTCTTCTCCCATGGTATGTATAAATATTTTTTTGGCTCTTATTTTCGATAGTAATTTACTTATCAACTTCTTACTTTTCTTGCTAATGCCTTTTTCAAGTATTACAATTACAGCTTCTACTTTCTTCAAAAACCATAATCTCTTAAAATAGACATTCTTTAATTGAACAATTTTTACGGAATGTAAATCGTTCGTCAATTCATACTCTTGCTTATTTATAGTCATACCGGTAACATTGTGTCCCATTTCATTCAATTTAGTACACAGGGATATTCCGGTGTTGTTCATTCCTATTATTGTATATCTCATATCAAACTATTTCTTTATCTACATATTTTGAATTTAGCAATTTCAGAGTGCTGAAATAATCCAAGCCAAATTCAATAAAATCGCCAACTTTATATTTTCTCTTTACATCATCCAGGTTAACCACAATCATATCAGAAGTTGCTCCCACTATATCTAAATTCTTGTCGATGGGTTTTATATGTTGCGGGTCAACGTCGAGCAAGCCAATATCAATAATTGCTCTGACACCCCTCATTCCAATCAAATCTTCATTTACTTTGTAGGCGTTGCCTTCCAGATTTGTGCCAAAATCGCCTTCGGGCTCCATTGGTTTTTCATACATCTCGATAATCTGACAGTACAACTTCAAAATATCGTTATGCAAATAGTCAAGGTTAAGACCGGTATAAACATCCGTTCCGAAGAACAAAGTTTCGCCTACTCTGAAATGATTTATTTTGGATGATAAGGAATTTTCAAACAAAAGATGCATGGTAACCGATGAACCGCCGGAAAGATATTTTAACTTTTTCCCAAACTTTTTTTCCAGTTTTTCTTTGTAAAGGATGAGTTGCTCTAATTTGTCTTCACTGGGCAATACGCCATATAAACAGGACAGATTGGAACCTATTCCGATGATTTCGATATTGTTGAGTGTAGAAACTTTTTCATAAAAGGAAAGCAGTTTTTCTTCGGTTACACCTTCTCGCAGTTCGCCAAGTTCCACCATGATAATGATTTTGTGTGTTTTGTTTTGCTTTTGGGCTTCCTCCGATAGCAGTTCAATGGTTTTCACCTCGGTATTCATGCTGATGTCGGCA
>CAZCIU010000058.1:0-13124 GCA_964498765.1 uncultured Paludibacter sp.
TCAGCTGGTAGAGCACATCCCTTTTAAGGATGGGGTCCTGGGTTCGAACCCCAGCTGAATCACAAATTTTACAAGAAACGACTACTATGGTCGTTTTTTTATTTTAAATAAACTCCTCAAAATTTTATTTTTAGAAATAAATAGATTGTAAAAGTCTAAAATATTGTATCTTTGCACTTAATTATCTCTGAACTTGATATTTCAGAGCAAATCTAAACTAAATAATCTCACTTGGACTATATCGGATATATAATTTTGTCGTTGCTTTCCATCCTCTTTTTCGCGGGAATGGAAACTGCATTTATTGCATCAAACCGCATGCGATTTGAACTTGCAAAAAAAGACAAAACCCTCAATTCCTACATCATTTCCATTTTTTACAACAATCCGCAGCAGTTTATTTCCACCATGTTCGTAGGGAAATACATCAGTATGGTAACTTTTGGCTTGCTATTCACACTGATGCTAACAGAGGATTTTCAGGCCATGGGAATGACTTTTAGTCTTATACTGCAAATTATTTTAGCTGCCTCAATTCTCGTAATCATTGGAGAATTTTTCCCAAAAACACTTTTCAAAGTTCGTCCAAATATCTGGTTAAGGCTTTTCTCTTGGCTCTTATTGCTGTTTTACATTGTACTTTACCCATTTTCCAGAATTACGTCCTGGCTTTCGCTTCAGCTTTTCAAACTTTCAAAAACGGAAATTCCGCCATCGACCGAGGAAAATGTTTTCTCACGGATTGATCTTAATTACCTTCTGCAAGAAACTTCCGACAACGGTGACAGCACGAATGATTTGAACAACGACGTGAAAATTTTCCAAAACGTACTTGATTTTTCCAATGTAAAACTGAGAGACTGCTTAGTACCGCGAACAGAAATGGTGGCTTTGGAGCATGGTGTGAATGTAAATACGCTGAAACAAACTTTCATCGAAACAGGACTTTCTAAAATCCTGATTTACAAGGAAGATATCGACAATATTGTAGGTTATATTCACTCTTCGGAGATGTTTAAGCATCAGAAAGACTGGATAAAACACATCAAAACCATTCCAATCGTACCGGAAAATATGGCTGCGCAGAAACTGATGAAAATCTTCATGCAGCAGAAAAAAAGTATTGCTGTGGTGGTGGATGAATTTGGTGGAACGGCCGGGATTGTGACGCTGGAAGATATAATGGAGGAGATTTTTGGAGAGATTGAAGACGAACACGACATCAAAGACTACACGGCCGAAAAAACAGCCGAAAACGAATATCTTTTCTCGGGCAGACTGGAAGTGGAGGAAGCCAACCAGATTTTCAATGTCAACATTCCGGTTTCTGAAGATTACACAACCATTGCCGGTTTTATATTGCACGAGCATCAGCATTTCCCCAAACTCAACGAAGTTATTCGGATTGAAAACTTCACTTTCAAGTTTTTGAAAGTCACCAACAACCGAATAGAACTGGTAAAGATGCAAGTTAACACATAGCTCAATTGACCGGAAAAACCGAGCAAAAACAATCAAAAAAACAATTTATCGCTATAAATATGCACGTATTACACTTTTTTTTCGTAAATTCGTGCCCTCAAATTAAATACAATTTTAACTAAATATTTTTATCAACTTTTTATTAAAAAATGGCAACATTACAGAACATTAGGAACAAGGGAGTTTTGATCGCTATAGTCGTAGGGATAGCTTTATTGGCGTTTATCATTGGCGACTTTTTAAATTCCGGTTCCTCCTTATTCCGCGAATCACAACAAGTAGTAGCTGAAGTTGCAGGAGAAAAAATCAACATCTCTGAGTATCAAGCTGCAATCGACCAGATGAATACGGTTTACAAAATTGAATTCGGAAGAACCGACTTCAACGAAACTGAGCAAGCTCAAATGCGCGCTCAAATCTGGGATAATTTAATTAATGAAAGATTACTTCAGGCAGAAGCTGAGAAAATGGGTTTATCAGTTAGTGCCGACGAGTTGAAAGACCGTTTGATTGGCAATAACATTCACCCGATTATTATGCAACGTGCAACTTTTGTTGATCCGCAAACCGGACAATTCAGCAAAAACGCACTTTTGCAATTCTACAGCACCGTGTTTGATTCAAATATTCCTCAACAAAATCAGGATGATTTGAGCGAAGCTAAATCTTATTGGTTGTTCTGGGAAAACACTGTAAAAAACTCAATTTTACAAGAAAAATACATCGCGCTACTTAGCAAAACTGTAGGCGTAAACAATATTGAATCTAAATTCAACTACGACGCACGTAAAATGACCGGCGATGTAAACTACGTGGTTCAGCCTTACACTTCAATTTCTGACTCAAGCGTAACTGTAAGCGATGCAGAAATCAAAGCTCGCTACGAAAAAATGAAAGAACTTTTCAAACAAGAAGCGAACCGTTCTATCAGCTACGTGGCATTTGATGTTACTCCACTTCAGGAAGACTTCAAAGAAGGCGAAGAATGGATTGCTAAAATGAACGAAGAATTCAAAAACTCTGAAGACGTTATCGGTTTAGTTAATGCTGAATCTGACATCACTTATAACGGACAAAGCTACACGCGTCAGACTGTTCCTGCTCACCTGAGAGACTTTGCATTCAGTAACAGTACAGGTGCTAATTTCGGTCCATTGTTCCAAAACAACACTTACACAATGGCTCGTATTATAGAATCAGGCATCATGGAGGCTGACTCTGTAAAACTTCGCTTAATCATGCTTCCTACAGAAGACAACACAAAAGCGGACAGCATTATCAACGCAGTAAAAGGCGGAGCAAGCTTTGCAAGTTTGGTATCTAAATATTCTCCTCAAATGGCAGCCAATGGCGGCGAAGTGGGTTGGATTACAAAAGAAGGTATCAGCAAAGACATTTCTGATCCTGCATTCTCCAGAGGTACTAACGATCTTTTCAAGGTAAGCACAGGACAAGGAACTCAGATTTTCCAAATCATGGAAAAAACTCCTGCACGTCAGAAAGTGAAATTGGCTATTTTGGAGCGCAAAATTACTCCAAGCAACCAATCTTACAGCCAAATTTTCAACGAAGCAAAACAATTTGCTGCTGCAAGTACCGATGCTAAGAAATTTGAAGAAATTGCCAAAGAAAAAGGTTACGTAGTAAGACCTGCTACAGGGTTGAATAAAAACACTGACAATGTAAACATGATTCCTCAGTCTCGTCAGATTGTTCGTTGGGCATTTGACAGCAAAAAAGGTGCAATTTCTGACGTGTTTGATTGCGAAAGAAACACTTATGTAGTTGCTATGCTGACAGAAGTTAACGAAAAAGGCTACACAAGTCTGGCTCAGGTTACTCCTCAAATCAAAGCTGAACTTATCAAAGATAAAAAAGCTGAAATCATTCAAAAACAAATGACTGATTTATTAGCTAAAAACCCAACATTGGAAGGTTTGGCAGCGTCATTGAACACAGAAGTTAAAACTGCTCCGGCTGTTAACTTTGCTTCATTCCAATTTGGTGATGCAGGTTCTGAACCATTCGTTATTGGTAAAGCTTCTACTACAGCTGAAAACAAAGTAACTTCAGCACTGAAAGGCTCAAACGGCGTTTACGTTATCATGCCACTTGCAAAAACAGCTGACACCACTCCATTCGACAGCAAAATGGAAGCATCTCAACTGGATATGCGCACCACTCAAACTTTGCCTTACATCATCATGCAAAAATTGAGAGAAAAATACAATGTAGTTGACAACCGTTCGAATTTCTATTAATAAATAATTAATTCTAATATAACTAAAAAAACGGAGTGAACTTGGTTCGCTCCGTTTTTGTTTCATCAATAATTAGTAAATTTGCAGGAAGCGGAACCAAGTGACTTGTTGATTTTTATGAAATTGAATATTGGTTCGGCGGCTTTAGTTATCTTACTCTACTCAAAACTGATGATGCTTAAAATTAGACTATATTTATTGATATTGCTTTTTGTATTACCAATAGCTTTATTTTCCCAAACTCCACCAACAGATACTCCTGTACCACTTACCAAAGCACAGCAAGAACAACTGCTGATAAAAACACTGGAGGACACGCTGACTTTTATTGGGAAAAAATACGCCAGCGTAGGAAAAGTAAGAATTAAAAAACTGACACCTTACCACAATCTAAAACGCGTTTCGCTCAACACGAACGAGGCTTTGAGTTATCTGCCGCTTCGTCCGGAGAATGTTGATTCTATTTATGATTTGGCCACAAAAGTACTTCATTCCCAATATCCTAATTACACTGTTTCCATTTCATCAGACGATAGAGAATTAGTCGAATTAATTCCCGGCGTGTATCGGAAAAGCAAAAAAAGTCCGATGCCGCGCTTCAAGGTCGCTCCTACTCCATATCCTTTAGTAAGAAATTTATCACTACCGAACAAAGTAACCAACGGCCTTCAAAACCGACATTTAGCCGTTTGGCAAAGCCACGGTCGCTACTACAATCAAACACGCCAGGAATGGATGTGGCAAAGACCTGTGCTGTATCAAACCGTAGAAGATCTTTACACACAGTCGTACGTGCTACCGTTTTTGGTGCCAATGCTGGAGAATGCGGGAGCGGTTGTTATGATGCCTCGTGAGCGTGACAAACAACTGAACGAAGTCATTGTGGATAACGACAGAAGCACGGCGCATTCTGAATTTCAAGTAACTAACTCTGCATGGAAAAAAGGAAATTTGACCGGATTTGCACATGTGCAGGTTACTTACCTCGAAAAGCAAAATCCCTTTACGATGGGAAGTTATTTTCAAGCCACGACAACAAACGACAAGAAAAACGCATCAACAGCTAATTGGATACCCGACATTCCCGAAACGGGAAAATATGCTGTATATGTTTCATACAAATCACTCCCAAACAGCACACGTGATGCTCGCTATGTGGTGAAGCACAGCGGAGGCGAAACGTCCTTCACTATCAATCAAACCATGGGCGGCGGAACGTGGATATACCTTGGGCATTTTGATTTTGAAAGAGGGAAAAAACACGCTGTAAGCTTATCGAATTTCAGTTCTGAAAAAGACAAACTGGTAACTGCCGATGCGGTGAAAATTGGTGGTGGAATGGGAAATATCAACCGAAAACGGGCCAATCAAGTCATAAAAACCACCGTTGGGAAAGGCAGAAAACGACGCACTGTAACTTCAGTGAAAGAATACACGAATTACTCCATTTCCCGCTACCCGAGATTTACCGAAGGCTCGCGCTACTGGCTGCAATGGGCTGGAGTACCCGATACGATTTACAGTCGCACCGATTTCAAAAACGACTATTCTGACGATTTCCAATCGCGCGGTTTTTGGGTGAATTATATCACGGGCGGCTCTTCTGTACTTCCTCGCGAAAAAGGGCTGGGAATTCCTATCGATATGGCATTTGCCTTTCACACGGATGCCGGAATTAATAAAAACGACTCGATAATCGGCACTTTAGCTATTTACACGGTAGATAATTCGGATAAAAAGCGATACTATAAAAACAATATTTCCCGCTGGAATGCGCGTGAAATGACCGATATGATTCAGACGCAGATTGTGGATGATGTCCGAAAAACTTTCAAGCCCGACTGGAACAGACGCGGACTTTGGAACAGAAATTACAGCGAATCGCGCGTGCCGGAAGTTCCAACCATGCTGCTGGAAATGCTTTCGCATCAGAATTTTGCTGATATGAAATACGGATTGGATCCACGCTTCCGCTTCACGGTAAGCCGGGCTATTTACAAAGGAATCTTGCGCTACATATCGGTGGCAAATGAGCAGGAATATGTCGTTCAACCGCTTCCTGTAGAAGATTTCAGCACTCGATTTGTGTCCGACAGCATCGTTGAATTAAGTTGGAAAGAGGTGCGAGATAAGCTGGAACCCACGGCAAATCCCGATTCGTACATCGTTTATACTCGAATAGATGATGGCGGTTTTGATAATGGTGAATTAGTGAAAACTACGCAATTCAGCAAACGAATTATTCCCGGAAAAATTTACAGTTTCAAAGTAGAAGCCGTGAATAAAGGCGGTAGAAGTTTCCCTTCGGAAATTTTATCCGTTTACAAAGCCAAGAACAATAAACCGACCGTACTGATTGTGAATGGATTTAATCGGATTTCGGGGCCGGAAAGTTTCACTGAAGGAAGCGATATTGCCGGATTTAATGATGTTTACGATGCCGGAGTGCCTTATTTATACGACATTAGTTTTACCGGACGACAAACCGAATTCCAACGAAGTAAACCTTATGTGAGCGATGCAAATCCGGGACATGGAGCGAGTAACACGGATTTTGACAGCAAAGAAATTGCAGGAAACACCTTCGATTATCCATTTTTGCACGGTAAAGCAATCAAAGCTGCCGGACATTCATTCGTTTCAACAAGCAGAGCAAGTATAGAAAAGGGTAAAACCAAACTGACCGATTACAATATTGTCGATTTAATTCTGGGAAAAGAAAGACAGATTATCAATCCATTGGATTCAACTAAGCGAGATTTCAAAGTTTTCACTCCGGAATTGCGAAAAGCAATAGAAGAATTGGCTGAATCGGGAGGAAATTTGATTGTTTCGGGCGCAAATATCGTTTCAGATTTGGTAGTAGCCGACAACAGTACTAACTTTGAGCGAAATTTTATCGAAGATGTTTTGAAGATAAAATGGCATGCCGACAAAATCAGCAATTTATCCAAAGTTGAGATTGTTTCGTCGCCAATAAAACATTTTCACCGAAGTAATTTCACATTCTATGCCGATCCAAATAAATTCTCTTACTTTGTGGAGGCTCCGGATGTGATTATTCCGGCAGATATAAAAGCTTACAAAATTGGCGAATACTCGGAAAGCAATATGAGCGCCGGAATTGCTTATAAGGAAAAATACGGCATTTGCGCCTTTGGATTTCCTTTTGAAACGATAAAAGAAGTTGATGATAGAGAAAATTTGATGAAAAGCGTGCTGCAATTCTTTATGGATCAGACCGCTCACTAAATGACATTTTATTACAACTAAATAATACACAATGGAACCCGAAAAAATTATAATCGGAATAACACACGGCGATATTAATGGAATAGGCTATGAAGTTATTCTAAAAGCATTTTCAGACACGATGATTTTGGATCTTTGCACGCCGGTAATTTACGGCTCATCTAAAGTCATGGGATTTTACAAAAAGCACCTGGATATTCAGTCGGTAAATTACAATCAGATTAATTCCATTCAGGAAGTGAATATCAAGCGAATCAATCTGGTGAATTGCGTGGACGATGAAATCAAAGTGGAACTCGGACATTCAACCGAAGAAGCCGGAAAAGCCTCTCTGTCGGCCTTAGAGCGCGCCACTGAAGACTTGAAAGGCGGACATATTCACGCCATCGTCACTGCGCCAATCAACAAACACAACATCCAATCCGATAAGTTCCACTTTCCGGGACACACCGAATATCTGGATGGAAAATTTGGCGATAATGCTTCGGCTCTGATGATGCTGACCAGTGAAAACTTGCGTGTAGCCGTTGTTACAGGACATATTCCGGTAAATCAAGTTGCGGCAACGATTACAGAGGAGTTGATTTTGAAAAAATTGCGCATTCTCAACCAATCCTTGAAACAAGATTTCATGATTGTTAGACCGCGAATTGCAGTTCTTGGACTTAATCCGCATGCAGGAGATAATGGTGTGATCGGCGATGAAGAGGAAAAAATCATTGTTCCAGCTCTGAAAAAGGCAGAAAGTGAAAATATTCAGTGCTTCGGTCCATATCCGGCTGATGGATTTTTCGGTGCAGGCAGATACAAGCAATTTGATGCTGTTCTAGCTATGTATCACGATCAAGGATTAATTCCTTTCAAAACCATCGCGATGGATTCAGGCGTGAATTACACAGCAGGACTTTCGGTTGTTCGCACGTCGCCTGATCATGGCACGGCTTATGATATTGCCGGAAAAAATGAAGCTTCCGAGCTTTCGTTGCTGGCTGCTATTTATCTGGCTAAAGATGTGTATCGCAACAGATTACAATATGCCGAGATGACCGCAAATCCATTGCCAATCAGCGAAACAAAACACGATACCAGACGAAATATTATTGAGTAAAAATTGATATTTTGAGCGTATATAAAAGCATTCCTGAAAAGGGGATGCTTTTTTATTGCATAATTTTTCCGATATTTGCATTCAAATACATTAACAATGAACACATTTGACCTATTTATTTTTATCCCGATTGCATTGGGACTGATTTTCGGACTTTTCAAAGGATTTGTAAAGGAAGTTGTATCGCTGCTGGCAGTTGTTGCAGCTATTCTTTTGGCCGAATTTCTGAGCGATAAATTCTCACCTGTCGTTGGAGAATGGTTCAATCTATCCTCCAAAATGGCAACCACCGTTTCATATACTTTAATTTTCATCATCACGGTCTTAGCGGCATTTTTGATTTCAAACTTGACCAGCAAAGTATTGAAAAGCATCAGTTTAGGTTGGCTGAACAGCTTGCTTGGCGGAGTTTTTGGCGCGTTGAAATTTGCCATTATCGTAAGTGTGCTGATGAATGTTTTTGATGCATTGGATTCCAAATTTGAGTTTGCGAAACAAGAGAAAAAAGAGGCTTCGATTGCTTATTATCCGATTTTGAAACTGGCTCCCTCGCTTTGGCAGGAGGCTAAGAAAACCTACGAAGAAAATAAATACAAGCACCAAGACAAAGAAGAATTTTCACCGGAAAATGAAGAAACACGTCCTACATCCATCTGATTTTGGTTTACAAAGCAATTTCTCCGGAAAATTTCCCGAATGTGGTTGCGATGAAGCCGGAAGAGGCTGCTTGGCCGGACCGGTTGTGGCTGCGGCAGTAATTCTTCCTCCTGATTTTTATTGTGAGAAATTGAATGATTCGAAGCAACTTTCAGAAAAAGTCCGCAACGAAATTCGTCCAATCATTGAAAAAGAAGCTTTGGCGTGGAGTGTGGCTTGGGTGGATGCTGCTGAAATCGATGAAATAAATATTCTGAACGCATCAATTCTGGCGATGCACAGAGCCATCGACGGACTGAAAATCAAACCGGAATTTATCATTGTAGATGGAAATAAATTCAAAGCCTATCCCGAAATTCCCCATCAAACCATCGTAAAAGGTGATGCAAAATTCCTTTCCATAGCAGCTGCTTCAGTTCTTGCAAAAACGCACCGTGATGAAATTATGGAGCAGCTGGACGAAGAATTTCCTCAATACGCCTGGCGAAAAAACAAAGCCTACCCTACCCTCGAGCATCGAAAAGCAATCCTGGATTTCGGCACAAGTCCATATCACAGAATGTCTTACCGACTGCTGAAAGAGCCGGAACTACCACTAAAATTTTAGATAAATCGGTAGGAAAATCCGATGCTGAGCAATTCCTTAAACTGAATTTTAGACTTCTCGCCTTCTTTGAGAATGATAGTATTGTCAAATCTTGGATTAATCAACAATCGTGTGGTTAAGAAGCGATTAATCACGAAATTATTGACTACTTCCAAGTCAATTTCCACCTTTTTGTAGTCGGTGTAGAAAGTAAGTCGCGAATCGATATTCCAGTTGTTTGAAGGTTTCAGATTGGACTGAGCACGCAGCGAACTACCCAGCTGTTTCAATTGGTTTTCGCCTTTTTTCAGACCGAAGAGATTTGGATTTACGGTAGTTGTATCTTGCAAATAGATGTATTTGAAAGCTACAGGAGCAATCATTAGCGAGAAAGATTTCTTGTATTTATAGTCCATACCGACACCGATATTTACTCTCACAGGCGTAAAAATTCGAGCCTTGAAAACTTCCGAATCGAAAGCTCGGTAATTGTCGAAAAGCTGAGTTGCTGCTTCTCCCGAAACAGAATAATACCAGTTTCCTCCGGCTTTAACACCGAATTTTGTATTGTAACGTAGAATATCGTCGTTGATATTCAGATTGCGAAGTGCTTTTTCAGACTGAATTTTGTTAAATCCAATTCGCCATTCGAGGCGATTTTCCCAAACTACATTCTTCTGATTGTCGTAGTTTAATTCGCCATTCAAGATAGACAGAAATGCCAAGTTGCTGTTTCCACCTTGATGCCAGTTACTCGAAACGTGGTTTTGTGAGAATTGCAGCATGGCATTGGCTTTTTTAATCCAGTACATTTTCCCGATATCTCCCAGCTCAATTTTCGGTTTACCAAGATCGATTTTATTGTCGTGAACTTCCAAGGCACTCACCTCTTTTCCTTGAATCCGTCGCGACATAAAGCTGCTCAAATTCGGCAGTCGGTCAATGGTGGTAACGTATAAATCCAGCGCATTATTTGAAATATGATTTCGGGCTTGTTTTCTCAAATCAAGAATGATACTTTCTTTTGTATTCAAATCAAAATCGAAAACCTTTAATGCGTTTTGCTTTTTTCCATGAAATAATTCTACAAAATTATTCTCACCATCCCAAACGGCTTCATATGGACGCGGTCTGTAAATCAATGGTAAATAAAGCGAACTGCTGTGCATCAGCAAGCTATCCTGATAGGTTTTCGGGAGTTTCATCAGCGAATCCACACGATGCTTAAAAGTGTCTGTATCAACAAATTCTATTTTTTCGCTGGTGGATTTGGTGGGTTTTAGCAGCACGTAATTATATACGCGTGCCGGTTTTTCAACTACGAGCGTATCAACTTCAGAATGGTGAATTCCTTCAATAATTTGATCCACCATTTCGCTAATACTATCCGTTGAAATTACGTCTTGCGCCTTTGCTTCAAGTGTGATTGTATTCAAAATAAAAAATAAAATCACAGCTAATATTTTAGTTAAATATCTCATTTACTACTTTTTAATTTGAATTTGCAAAGTTACAAAGATTTTGTGTGTAGAAAAGTAAAAAAACACAAAAACGTCTGAAAAGGGCATAAAAAGGCAGGTTTACGAGCTTAAATCGGACATTTTAGATGTCAAAAAGCGTAGGAGAATCTTCCGCCTGACGTTTAATAACTTCAAACATCAAGACTTCGCGGATAAATTTCGATTTATTTTTAACCTTATATTTCTCTATATAACGATTCAAAGATTTGTTTTCCTCGTCATTAAGCATAAAAGTGCATCTGTGTTTTCGCACGAGATCACGGTTTACTGAAGGCTTTAAAGGTTTTTTCTTGGACATGCAATCGATTTGTTTCTGCAAAAATAACATTATCTGCTCAAACAAACCACTTTTTTCGTTGAAAATGCGTATTTTTGTTTAATTCAAGGATTTGAGAGGCAGAATGAGAGGGGAAGATTTGTTTTTAAGAAGAAAAATATTTTTTTCTAACCCTTCCCTCTTCGAGGACTTCCCTTAACCATAAGGGAAGATTTGGTGCGTAGTTCTTAATAAAACAGATTAAATAAACATGGCAGAACATAATAAACTGGGAAATATCGGTGAAGAGCGAGCGCAGGCATTTTTGGCACAAAAAGGCTATAAAATCAGGCATATCAATTGGTTTGCCCGGAAATTTGAACTGGATATTGTGGCTGAAAAAGATGGCTGGCTTGTGGTTGTAGAGGTTAAAACACGCTCCACAGACACCTGGGAACATCCCGAAGAAGCCATTACGCCCAAGAAAATCCGCAACATCGTGAATGCCGCTCATGAATATATTTTGACTTTTGATTGGCAGGGAGAAACCCGATTTGACGTAATTTCCGTAATTCCGCAAGGTCAAAATTTCAAGATAGAGCATATCGAAGATGCATTTATGCCGCCTTTGGGTTGAATTCGTATTTTTAACTTTATTACTTGAATAAGTTTCGTTAATTTTGCAAAACGAACCAAATTACTTATTTTCACGACTTAACTTCATCTAACTCTATACAAATGAAAGCATTAGAAAAAACAGTTGCAGAGAGATTATTAAGCATTAAAGCCATTAAACTTCAACCGAACAATCCATTCACCTGGGCTTCCGGATGGAAATCTCCGATTTACTGCGACAACCGCAAAACTTTGTCCTATCCTGCCATCCGTACCTACATCAAAAACGCTTTGGTAAAAACCATTCTGGAACTTTATCCGGACGTGGAAGTAATTGCCGGAGTGGCTACTGGCGCTATTGCACAAGGTGCTTTGGTGGCCGACGAACTGGGATTGCCATTTATCTACGTGCGCTCCAGCCCGAAAGATCACGGACTTGAAAATCTAATTGAAGGTGATCTTAAACCAAAACAAAAAGTGGTAGTAATCGAAGACCTTATTTCTACGGGAGGAAGCAGTTTGAAAGCTGTAGAAGCTATTCGCAAAGACGGTTCAGATGTGCTGGGCATGGTTGCCATTTTCACGTATGAATTCAGAGCTGCTGAAGAAAAATTCAAAAATGCAAAAGTGAAACTCACCACGTTGAGCAACTACGAAGCTGTTCTTACAGAAGCACTTGCTACCAAGTATATCAACGAGAAAGACATGGATACGCTCCGCGAATGGAGACAAAATCCGGCTGAATGGAAGAAAGATTAAAATCAAACACATGACCACCTACGAAAGCGAAATCAAAGTCATTTCCAAACCACAGGAAGAGATCTTCAACATCTTGAGCGATTTGTCAAACCTCCAGAAAGTCCAGAATGCGGACATTGAAGGGCGTGAGAAACTCAATGAATATTTCAGCGAAATAGAATACGATTCCGATTCACTTCACTTTTCGGTTGCGGCCCTTGGTAAAGTTGGATTTCGGATCATTGAGCGTGAGCCATTCAAAACCATCAAACTCGAATCGGAAAATTCACCCATCAAAGCATTGGGCTGGATTCAGTTGGTAGGAATAAATGAGAATGAAACCAAAATGAAAATCACCATCAAAGCCGACCTGCCGATGATGGTAAAAATGATGGTGGACAGCAAACTGAAAAAAGGAATTGATACTCTGGCCGATGGCTTGGCAAAAGCACTAAGCAGCAAAACTACTGAATAGAGATAAGACTTTTAGATACAAGAAACAAGATTTATAGATGCAAGCATCAAGACTTCTGTATCTATTTTCGATTTCTAATTTCTGATTTCTAATTTCTGATTTCTAATTTCTGACTTCTAACTTCTGACTTCTAACTTCTAACTTCCTATGAAACTCTGGCAAAAAACTACGCAA
>CAZCIU010000058.1:13224-16621 GCA_964498765.1 uncultured Paludibacter sp.
ACTTCTGACTTCTAACTTCTAACTTCCTATGAAACTCTGGCAAAAAACTACGCAAGTAAACGACAAAATTGAGAAATTTACCGTTGGTCGTGACCGCGAAATGGATTTGTACTTAGCTAAATACGATGTACTTGGTTCTATGGCGCATATCCGTATGCTTCAATCCATTGGATTGCTTGATAAAGAAGAGCTGGATGACTTGCTTTCCGAGTTGAAAAACATCTACAATTTGGCAGATGAAGGGAAATTCACAATAGAAGATGGTGTGGAAGATGTACATTCACAGGTTGAGTTGATGCTGACACGGAAACTGGGCGATGTAGGTAAAAAAATCCACAGCGGACGTTCACGTAACGACCAGGTCCTGGTGGATTTGAAGCTTTTCACCCGCGCTGAAATTGAGAAAATCGTCTATTCTGTTTCCGAACTTTTTGATGTGTTGATAGCACAAAGCAATAAATACAAAAACGTGCTGATGCCAGGTTACACGCATTTACAAGTGGCTATGCCTTCGTCATTCGGACTTTGGTTTGGTGCGTATGCCGAAAGTTTGGCAGATGATTTACAACTATTGCTTTCCGCCTGGAAAATCACAAACCGCAATCCGCTCGGTTCGGCTGCCGGATACGGTTCATCCTTTCCGCTCAACAGACAAATGACAACCGATTTGCTCGGTTTTGACACGATGAACTACAACGTGGTCTATGCTCAAATGGGACGCGGAAAGATGGAACGCGTCGTTGCCACGGCCTTGGCGAGCGTGGCTGCCACGCTTGCTAAACTTGCCTTTGACGCCTGTATGTTCACATCGCAAAATTTTGGATTTGTGAAGCTGTCCGATGAATTTACCACCGGCTCCAGCATCATGCCGCACAAGAAAAATCCCGATGTATTCGAGCTTACACGCTCCAAATGCAACAAAATCCAGTCTATTCCCCAGCAAATCACGCTGATGACCAACAATCTCCCTTCGGGCTATTTCCGTGATTTACAGCTTATCAAAGAAGTATTTATTCCCGCATTCGAGGAACTGCAGGACTGCCTGGAAATGACTGCGATGATGATGGACAGAATAGTTGTGAACACCGAAATTCTCCAGGACACACGTTACGATTATATTTTCAGCGTGGAAGAAGTAAACCGATTGGTCTTGAGCGGCGTAGCTTTCCGAGATGCGTATAAGCAAGTGGGATTAGCCATTGAAAAAGGCGAATTTACTCCCGATAAAAATATCCAGCACACGCACGAAGGCAGCATCGGCAATCTTTGCAACGATGAGATTGTGGCGTACAAAAAAGGGATTGAAAAGGAATTTAACTTCAGTGCCGTGCAAGAAGCTGTTCGAAAGTTGGTAAAATAATTCTCACTATATCGCCAGAGCCAGCGTAAACACGCTCACTTTTACATCTTTTACTTGCTGAAGTGCCTGCACACATGCTTCTAAGGTAGATCCGGTGGTAAGCACATCATCCACCAGTAGAATGTGCTTGCCTTCCAGTTCGTCAGGATTTTTCAGGCTGAAAATTCCCTGCGTATTCTCAAATCGTTCGAAAACCGACTTTTTAGTCTGCGTACTGCGCTCCTCAGTTCGGACAAGATTGTGAGCCAGCAGCGGTTTTTCCATAATCTCTGCCAAACCTTTGCAGATTACGTAACTTTGATTGTAACCGCGTTTCGCTTCTTTATTCCTGTGCAATGGAACAGGAATAATGACATCTACCTGCTGAAAATTCTCCGCACGCAGCAAATCTACTCCGGCAAATTTTCCCATCACTTCGCCAATGGTCTGATTGCCGCGATACTTTAGCTCGTGAATTAATTTCTGAAAATCAGAGCCTTTTTGAAAATAAAAATACGAACTTGCCGCCACCAGAGGCACTTTCCCCCAAAAGCGTTTTTCTACCGGATTGTCTTGCTGAAGATGAAAATTCGTTTTGGGAATATTGCTAAAGCATTTCAAGCATATCTGATTCTCATCATTCACCAAGCTTTCACCGCAAATCAAACAGATTTTCGGATAAAACAAATCGACTAGATAATTGAAAATGCTCATTAATAGCTTCTTTTTAGCGGAATAGTAACAAAATAAATAAAACAAGCTTCGGCAAGAATATAATTACTCCTACCACCACAGAAATAATCGCGTTTACCAAAACCGCTCCGGCTGCAATGTCTTTGGTTTTTCCGGCCAACGGATCTTGCTCCGGCGACACTTTGTTTACCAGCGTCTCAAAAGCGGTATTAAAAATTTCGGAACTAAATACCAAGCCAATACAAATCAAAATTGCCAGCCATTCCATCTGTGAAATCCGGAATAAAAAACCCAAAATGATCACAGCTATCGCAATGGAAACATGGACTTTCATATTCGTTTCAGACTTAAAAACAGCTACAATTCCATCCCAGGCATAGGTGAAACCTTTAAAAAATCGTTTCATGTGTTTATAATTTTGAAATACAAATGTAAGTATTTCTCCACAAGTTTCAAATTCGAAATAGAATTTGTAAATTTGTAAGGTGATAATAAGACATGTTGATTATCCACAATGTGTCCCAAACTATCTTTGAGACTTCTCTCTACGGTCGAAGTGACGAACTGATTACACGATATTGTTTGGGAAAAGAGGCTGCTTCGCCGCCTCTTTCCCCAAACTTTTCACTACAGTAGATGTCATCTCGAACCGTCAACTGACGGTGAGAGAACTTATTTTTTTATCTTAAAAATATTTTTTAAGCTGCATCGCAAATAGACAAATAAAACAATATACTATGCACTCACTTTCAAAATTACGCTTTCTCCCTTTATTAATTATTGTGCTGATTAGCTGCACAAACAACACGCTGCTAGCCAATGAGCCGAAAGAAGAGCGATTTGCAAAAGAAGGTACTTATTATGAAATTCAGAAATTTGTGGATGGCGATACGTTCTGGATTACCGACGGAAAAGGGAGGAAAGAAAAAATCCGTTTTATCGGCATTGACGCACCTGAACCAAGAAATGCGGGTAAGAAGAAAAAGCAGCCTTACGGCGTGGAAGCATCCGCTTTTGTGAAAAATTACGTGAAAGGCAAAAAAGTGCGTTTGGAATTTGATGTGCAAAAATACGATCAATACAAGCGAACGCTTGCCTATATTTTTATGGAAGACGGTACGATGCTCAACGATTATGTTGTACGCAATGGATTTGCCGTAACAGCCACCTATCCACCCAATGTAAAATATCAAAACCGATTTCTGAAAAGCCAGCGATATGCACGTGAGAAAAGATTAGGAATCTGGAAGTAAAGCGGGAAGTCGGAAGTCGGAAGCGGGAAGCACGAAGATGGAAGTAAAAAAAACCGAGAAGGCTGTGCCTTTTCGGTCTTTTATGTTTTTATTTCAAACTGGAATTTCTTCG
>CAZCIU010000059.1:0-16465 GCA_964498765.1 uncultured Paludibacter sp.
CCATTTGCATCGAGACAGGTATCAAGTAATTTAATTTTCCACAATTATTATTTATTACTTCAATAATATCATATATAGTTTCTAAATTAAGACCGGTAAATATAAGTTGGTATTTTATTTGAAGTTCTTCGCATATTTTAATGGACGCAAATAGGCTTTTTTGATTTTCTATACTTTTATGCCTAATATCACAACTAAATGCAAATAACTCAATCCCAAGTGATTTGATGTATGCAGCCAAATCTTTTGCTGTATTAAAATGCTGATTTCCAATTATAAAATTTGATCTAGTTGCCCACCAAGAATTTGTATTCAAACGATATTTTATTCCAAGCGATTGAGTATATTCCAAAATTTCAAAAATGTCATGTCTATTACCAAGGACTTCGCCACCAGTAAAATTAATTCCAAGAGAACATAATCCACATTCTTTTGAATGTAAAATAGCTGTTTTTAATTCTTCTGTGGATAATTCATTTTTCACTTGTAATTTGATATTCTTTTGTATACAATGCAAACAATTATACATACATTTATTATGTCAATTCGAAATTAATTGAATCAACAAATAAAGTAGAGGGTTTTATTTTTTTATTTGTGTATAATTTATTCATTGTTTACAACTTATGATGATAATGTATGATTGTAAAGTAATTTTAATAAAAATTACTTTACATGCTTTAAACCCGTTATCCACTCATCCCCATTCTCCTTCACAAACATCCTCACTTTTTCCATCCGCATCAACTTTTTCCACCATTTTCGCCAATAGCTTCCGAACATAAATAAAACAGGCGAAGCAACAAGATAAACCAACGCACACAGCCAGTTTCCGCTAATTAATCCTACCAAAACAAATTGAAGCAGGTAAAACAACGGCACTACGAAAATGCCACAAACCAATCTCAACGAGCTGATAAACTGCTTGTCCTTAACTAATCCGAGGATTTTTTTGTAAATCAAAATCGGGAAAATGGTATTGAATAATCCCGCCAAAGCCAGTGGAAAAGTAAGCACCAAAATCAACGCTCGAACAATAATTTCGGCGAGACTTTTTGGTTTTCTAATCGGATCTTTGGTCGTCAGTCCGTTGGATTTTAAGATGGCAATATGCGATTTTACTGCTGATATTTTAGCGGAGTAAGCCTGTGGATTTTCCTCTTTCAGTTCGTTGATTTGGCGGACGATTTCCTGTGAAGCCTTTACCAAGCCATCTTTTCCCGAATATGATTTTTTTGCTAATTCATTGGCATTCAAGTCAATCAAAGCCGAAATCTCATCGTAATCTTCTTCTGGAATATCCACCACATATTCGCGCAGGCGAGCGTCCAAATCTTGCCGAAGTTTATTAACCGCCTGATTTTCATCTTGCTCGTAAATTTCCTTGTAATCAGCCACACGCACGGGTTTGCCATAAGTAACGTACAAATCCGACAGAAAACTGTCTTTATTCGTGTAATAAAACGCCATCGGGACAATGTGTGTATCCAACGAAAAATTCGTTTCTGCTTCCGTGGGCAGGGCAATCCGCGGAATGGCTTTTTGCAATGGAAGCAGGTTCTGATGTGGATTGTAGCGTGCTTCGGGGAAAAGACAAATCGGATTTCCGTTCTTCAAAATCCGTCCACACATCTCGAAAATTTCCTTGTTCTTTCCCAGGTTTTCCTTGCCGTCGCGGATGCGGTAAACCGGCATGATTTTAAGAAAATTCAGGATTTTTATCACCAGCGGTTTCTTAAAAATATCCGCCCGAGCCAAAAACACAACCTGCTGTTTCACATTCTCATACACCAATATCAGCGCATCAATCAAGGCATTTCGGTGCGTCGGTGCAAAAATTATCGGTTTATCAGTCGGGATATTTTCCTTGCCAGTAAAAACCAGTTTTCTGAAATGAAGTCTGAAAACGCGGTTTACGTGAAGCTGTGCCAGGAAATATTTTAGGTCGAATTTTTGTAACATAAACTAAAAGATGAAAGATGGTAGATAAAAGATGGAAGCACGAAGTTTCCTACTTTATTATCTTACTATAAACTATCTCACTATAAACTACCCACTTCCGCGTCTTTCACCGGCTTTCTTCCCCAATACCACGCCAGTCCACTTCCGGCTACGATGTGCCAAACACCCCACCAGGCAGCGATAAACGCCATTCCGCCAAGTTCGAGTTCGGGTGGAAAAATCTTTGGGTTGAAAATTAACGCTAAACCAAGTCCGGAATTTTGAATACCAGTTTCAATGGAAATAGTACGGCTGTTGATGGTTTTTTCTTTGAAAAGTTTGGGGAACCAGTAGCCAACGGTAAATCCTAATGCGTTGTGAATAAGTACGATAAAGAAAACGAGATGAATGTAACGCAAGAAATGATCGAAATTGGCAGCCAATGCACCCACGATAAATCCAATCAAAACGAGCATGGAAGCCCAGCGAATGGGTTTCTGGATTTTTTCTCTGAATTTCGGGAAGCGCGAGCCGACAATCAAACCAAGGATTACCGGAATTCCCAATATAACACCCACGGTTTGGAAAATCTGCGAAGGTTCGATGACCAATTCTACCAAATACGGCGATTGTTTCGCGTAAAGTCCGCCCCAGAATGTGAAGTTAAACGGCGTCATAAACAGTGCGAAAACCGTCATGAAAGCCGTCAGACTAACCGAAAGCGCCACATTTCCTTTGGCAAGCATTGAAATCATATTCGACACATTTCCGCCCGGACAGGCAGCCACCAGTATCATCCCGAAAGCCACCGCAGGCGATGGTTTTATCAGCAAAACAAGTAAAAAAGTTACTGCCGGAAGCAGAAAATATTGTGAAATAATACCCAAAACGATAGATTTTGGATTTTTCGCCAAATCCTTAAAGTGTTCGGCTTTGATGCTCAACGCCACGCCAAACATAACAAAAGCGATGGCAAAATTCATGAAAAGTACGCCGCCATCGCTGAAATTTAGCCGGATTTTATCCAGCTGTTCCAAGTTTCCAAAAAGTGTGAAAAGTAATGTGTTTGTCATCTGCAATTGTAATTTAGTAATTGACTATTTCTGGTTTGTTTTAGCAAGTTTCAAAATATCGGGATGTCCGCCAATCAGCTTTGTAGCAGCACGATAGCCGTACTGGTAAATGGATTGATAAGCCTCGTACGTAAATTCGTGGTACTTCTCGATGGCTTCCGGCTCAATTAAAAAATCGCACAAGGCTCTGCCTGGTTGTGAGCTTTGATGCTGTGCCACGCGAAGCGATTTTACCAGCGTATCACGCGGTTTGAGTGGCTTTTTGGCTGTCAGATGCGGAATTACATCCGAACCAATCACATATTCGCATTTTTCACGCAGCGGTTGCGACGGCATATTGTTTAGCAATCCGCCATCAACGTACATCATGCTGTTGATTTTCATAGCGTTAAATACGCCCGGAATGCTGCACGAAGCCGCAATCCACATATCCAATTTCTCGCTTTTGCTGATAATTTCCCAATTTCCGGTGGTCAGATTTGTAACGCAAACATGGAGCGGTTTTTCCAATTTTTCAAAACTGTTATTCGGGATAAATTCCTTCATAATCGTCAGAATAGTGCTGTGATTGGACAGTCCGGATTTCCAAAAAGTAGGCTGGAAATGCATCAAATTTGTAACGCGATAAAGTTTTCCTTCCTTGATAAATTGCAACATTTGTGCTGGCGTGTAACCGGCCGCGTACATGGCACCGATGATGCTGCCCATGCTCGAACCCGAAACGGCGTCCGGGAAAATGCGATGATCTTCAAGTGCTTGAAGCACGCCGATATGTGCGAAACCCAATGCACCACCGCCACTCAAACAGATGCCGAGTTTCAGTCGTGGCTCTACCGAAGAGGAAGGAATTAATATTTCTTTTATTTCTTTAAGTGATTTCACGTGTTAATTTTTAGTTTCAAATAGGGCACGTGTCAGGTTTCTAACGTTTATTTATGCAAATATACTCGAAAAGTGTTAATGGAAATAAATTTTTAAGCAAATAAAATGAAATAATAGGAAATTGAGGTAATTTTGTAAGAATAATTATGAATTTTTGAATGCGATATTTTGATATAATAAGTATTAGAATTTAAAGTCATAAAATCGTAACTTAAAGAAATTATTTTTTCCAATCCTTCACTCGTTTTTCAAAAGTGGACATCAGTTAAGTGTTGCACAAACCAATCTTCCCTTTATGGGAAATAAAATATTCCTTATCATTTCCCCTTGTGGGGGAAAACCCGTAGGGAAAGGGGGCTTGGAAGTACCCGAAGGGGGGATGGGTTAGAAAATAAAAAATATTAAAAACAAATCCATAAATTTCCAAACTATTTTGGGACTGAATTTATTATGAAACAAGTTTTTTCACTACTACTTTTTTTCTTTGTTTTCCAATTCGCATCCGCAGATTTGTTGACGGACATTACCGATGGAAAATACCGTGCAAAATCCGTAAGCGGAATGAAGTCCATGAATGATGGCGAACATTATACGTTGTTAGAAAACAGTAAGTTGATTGTTCGTTACAGTTACAAAACCGGAAAAGTAGTGGACACGATTTTCAATGCTTCTACTACGAAATTGAATAAATTGGAGCAGATTAAAGGCTATGAATTTAGTCCGAACGAGCAGAAAATTTTGGTTTTCAACGAGCAGAATTTCCGCTATCGCCGTACATTCACATCGCAATATTATATTTTTGATGTGAAGCGAAACGAGTTGAAACCGCTTTCGGAAGACGGCCCGCAGGAAGTACCGCTTTTCTCGCCGGACAGCCGTTACATCGCCTTTGCACGTGAGAATAATCTTTACTTGCATAAACTTGATTTTGGAACAGAAAGCCCGATTACCAAAGACGGCGAATGGGGTAAAATCATCAACGGAACGCCGGATTGGGTGTACGAAGAGGAATTTGGAGCAACGCGCTATTTCGTGTTCAGTCCGGATAGCAAACTGCTTGCTTTCGTGAAATTCAACGAAACCGAAGTGCCTTCTTACCAAATGCAACGTTACCTGGAAAGTCCTGTTAATCAGGATGGAATGCCGCTTTATCCTACCTTTCAATCCTTCAAATACCCCAAACCGGGACAAGCCAATTCCAAAGTCAGCGTGTGCGTGTACGATGATTTTTACAAATCGGTTCGCACCATCAATTTGGGTGTGGAAGAGAGCGAATTTTACATTCCAAGGTTGAAATGGACGAAAGACCAGGATAAATTGGCGGTTTTCGTTCTCAATCGCAATCAAAATCAGTTGGACATGATTTTCTCGCATCCCAAGTCGCTGGTTTCCAAACTCACATTGCGTGAAACGGACAAATATTACGTTGATTATGAGAATATTGATGACATTCATTTCACAAATGATGGCAAGCATTTTACCTTCGTAAGCGAGCGTAGCGGTTTCCGACACGCTTACTTATATAATATTAATGGTACGCTGAATAAACAGCTCACGAGTGGCAATTTTGACGTAACAAAAGTGTACGGCTACGATGATTTGAAGCAGACCATTTATTTCCAGTCGGCGGAGCAGTCGCCTTTGCAGCGGGATATTTATTCCATTGATGACAAAGGAAAAAAACTTCGCTTGACCGATGGAAAAGGTACGCACAATGCTTCATTTTCAGCTACTTTCGCTTATTTTATGGACAATGCATCGGCACTTAATCAGCCGAATATTTACACGATGCGAAACAGCAAAGGCGAAGCCATCCGCACTTTGGAGGACAATGCCAAGTTGTTGGCCGATTTCAGCGCTTTGAATTTGCCGAAAAAAGAATTTTTCAGTTTTACCACTTCCGAAGGCGTTTCTTTGAACGGCTGGATGTTGAAACCCGTGGATTTTAATTCCAATACTAAATATCCCACTTTGATGGTGCAGTACAGCGGCCCAAATTCGCAGGAAGTGAAGGATAGCTGGGCGATTGGATGGGAGTATTATTTGGCTACGCAAGGTTACGTAGTGGCAGCTGTTGATGGTCGTGGTACGGCTGCACGCGGGAGTGAATTTAGAAAATGTACCTATATGCAGCTTGGTGTTTTGGAAACGAAAGACCAGGTGGAAGCAGCAAAATATTTGGGTAAGCAAACTTTTGTAGATAAAGAACGCATCGGAATTTGGGGCTGGTCGTACGGCGGATTTATGACGCTCAACGCGATGAGCACCGATGAAAATATATTCAAAGCCGGAATTGCCGTGGCACCTGTTACCGACTGGCGACTGTACAACACAGCTTACACCGAGCGATTTATGCGTCAGCCGAAAGAAAATAACGGCGGTTACGATGCCGGCTCGCCCATCAAGCACGCCGACAAACTATCCGGAAATGTGCTGATAATCCACGGAACCGCCGATGATAACGTGCACGTACAAAACACATATCTATACTTGGACGCACTCTCGAAAGCCGACAAACAAGCTGAACTTTATCTCTACACCGATAAAAATCACAGCATTCTCGGCAAAGAAACCCGCAGACATTTGTATAAAAAGAAATTTGAGTTTTTGGAAAGGGAACTGAAAAACTAATTACAGCCCCTAATTGGCTTACGTCGAACGTTGTTTCCACCAAAGGGGGACTTTTTAGTGCAAGTCTACTTTTTTGAATGATTTTTTTGCTAATTTCACGAATTACAAACGGATGTATAAAACGGCGTTTTGCATGAAGATTTAGTGTTGATGAATTGAATTTATTTTCTAACCCCTCCGCTACGCTCGTCCCCTTTTCAAAAGGGGACATTCGTGACAGAAAATTTAGAGTAATTGCAAATTTGCACTCCACCAATTCTCCCTTTTGTCCCGATAGCTATCGGGAGGGAGATGTCCGAAGGACAGAGGGTTAGAATAAACAACGGAAAACATCCAAACATCCAAACATCCAAACTAATCAATGTCTAATCAACCAAACTATATTGCTCGTATTCACACCGATTTCCCCACAAAATTCGGCATTCCACGTCAGAGTGGTTTAGTGAAAGAATTGCAGGGTCGGGTAGTGTTTGAGCCGGAATACAGAAATCCGGAAGCGGTGCGTGGGTTAGAGGATTTTTCACATATTTGGTTGATTTGGGAATTTTCGAAAGCCAAGCGGGATGGATGGTCGCCCACGGTGCGTCCGCCGCGATTGGGTGGAAATATCCGCAAAGGTGTTTTTGCTACACGTTCGCCGTTTCGCCCAAATCCTATCGGACTTTCGGTGGTGAAGTTGGAACGAGTGGAAATTCACAAAGAACTCGGCCCGATTTTGCACGTTTCGGGTGCTGACTTGATGAATGGCACACCGATTTTTGACATTAAGCCTTACATTCCTTACGCCGATTGCATTCCCGATGCCAAAGGCGGATTTACCGATGATGTTGAAAATAGTTTATTGGAAGTCAATTTTCCTGCTGAACTATTGTATTTTATCCCCCAGGAAAAACAAAAAGCCCTTTTGCAAATCTTGGCACTTGACCCACGCCCATCGTATCAGGATGATGAAGAGCGAGTTTACGGCTTGGAATTTGCCGGATGGGATGTGCGGTTTCGGGTGAAGGGACGTGTAATTAATGTGATGGAAGTGGTGGAGAAATAAACACTAATTACAAATCATCCGGAGCCGAAAAGAATTTTGCGTCGTATTCTTCGGGTGATAAATTATCCAGTATTTGAACGATAGGTTTTACGTTGTAAGAATTTCTGTTTCGTTTATTGGAAAGCAGGATGATAACAAAGTCGTGCTCATAATCCATCCAAAACATATTGGTAAAGCCATTCCACCAACCGCCGTGATACACGTAATGCACTTTGCTCATATCATGCCTGTTGGTCATCAATCGGAAACCATACCCATAATTGTGACGGCTCGGACTTTCCACACTTCGTGGAATGAAAGCACTATCCAGCAGGGCTTTGCTCACAAGACACCCCGAACGCAATGCATGATACCATTTCAGCATATCATCCACATTGGAATACATCCCTTTATCGCCATAAACACCATCCCAAATTTCACGCGTACGTTCACGTCGTCCGTCGTAACCGGTTACTTTTGTTTTCAATAATTCAGGAGGAGCAATCGTATCAATATAGGTGGATTGCATCCCGACAGGAAGAAAAATCTTATCACGCATATAGCTTGCAAAGGGTTTCTTGGTAACAATCTCAACTATTCGAGCCAGTACAGCATAATTGGTGTTATTATATTGAAATTTGCGATTGGGAAAAGCTTCCGGTTCTATCTGTGGATTGGCATTAATAAACCAATCAATAAGCATTTTATTATCGGGAGAAGTGGCATTTTCGCGTCTTTTATCCTCAAAACTATACAAATAATTAGGTAATCCGCTTCGATGTGAAAGTAGATTTCCCACCGTAATTCCATGGTAAGGAAATTTGGGTATGAACTTTTGAACTGTATCGTTGAGGTGGATTTTTCCTTTTTCAACTAACTGCAAAACAGCAACTCCCGTAAAAATTTTACTGATAGAAGCTAACTGGAAAGTCGAAGAAAAATTGATGGTATCTTTGGTTCTGAGATTGGATAATCCTTGTGCGTTTTTGTATAACAATACACCTCTCTGCTCTACCAAAAGAGCGCCATTGAAACCCGCATTTACACTTTTTTGGAAGAAAGTATCTATCGAATGCTTCTTACTGTCAGCGTTGATTTCCTTGGCAATTTTTTTCAGTTCATTTTGCGAAGGAAGTGTTGAGTTAATGCACTTTTCTAATGATTTTTTATTGGAAGGTTTTGTTTCATTTCCTTTCTTTTTACAGCTCGGGAAAATAATGAATAGTAGTATAAAGATGAAAATGATGTAAAGGAAATTATTTTTTTTCACGTGAAAATCAATCAAATATAGAAGTTAAACATTAAATTAGAAGTGCCTTTTGTTCTGCGGATTTAAAACAATGCAAAGGTACGGATTGTAATCAGCACTGACAAGGAGTTTTTACGTCAATTTCATTAAGTTTAGAATTAATTAGCAGAAAATCAACAAAATAAAAATCAAAAAAAATATTGAAACAGAGTTTCTTTTTTATTCTTAAAAAAATGGCTGATGAAAAAAACTCATCAGCCATTCTTACTTATTTATCACTAAAAAATTATTTGTTGTCTGCAGATAGGAAAGCTTTGTAAACCCATCCAGCTGCCATTGCACCAGCTATTGGAACAAGGATAAACAACCAAAGCTGACCAATGTAATCGCCACCTGCAAAAATAGCTTGTGAAATACTACGAGCCGGATTTACAGAAGTATTCGTTACCGGAATACTGATTAAGTGGATAAGTGTTAGCATCAGACCGATAGCCAAACCAGCAAAACCTTTTGGTGCGCGCTCGTCTGTAGCTCCCATAATCACGATTAAGAACATAAATGTAAGTACAAACTCAATGATTACAGCCGACAAAACACCGTAACCGTGTGGAGATAAATGTCCGTAACCATTAGCCGCAAATGCTCCGGCTTGAGTGTTGTCAATTCCGAAACTAGGAGCGCCTGAAGCTACTACATAAATTACTGCTGCTGCTGCGATAGCACCTAAAATTTGAGAAATGATGTAAGGTAAAACCGTTTTACCGTCCGTTCTGCCACCGGCAAGAAGTCCAAGCGTAACAGCAGGATTGAAATGTGCGCCAGAAATATGACCTAAGCCATAAGCACCCACCAAAACTGTTAAACCAAACGCCAATGAAACACCGGCATAAGCAATACCTAGTTAGGAATTCCGGCTGCCAAAACAGCACTACCACAACCTCCAAGCACTAATCCAAAAGTACCTAAAAATTCAGCTAAATTCTTTTTCATAAAATAAATGTTAATATTCTACCTACTCATAAGGCTTTTCGGTGATCGCCATACATATATAATTTTTCGTTAAAATAAACTACTGATTTTCAAAAGTATAAAATTTTTTGAAAACCGATACACTGTTTAACAAATTTTGAGCCAAAAATTAACATGAATGTAAAAATAAGTAGCCTGATTTCAGTGTTTTCTGTAGAAAAATTTATTTTTAAAATTAATCCATAGAAAATTATGCATAGAATTTTTTTCTGAAAATAAAATTGAGTTATAATGCATAGACAAAAATTAACTCACGCTTTTTCAAAATTTTATTAACTTTGCAATCTATTTCTAAGAATTGAACTTACGTGAATTTCAACAATTTTACGCCCGCCATCCGCAAGTAGAAGCGATGACACTTTGGGCGGCATCACGCGAACCAAATCTGAAAATCAGTGGTTTGTGTGGTTCGTCATTGTCCTTAGTGGCGGCTTCTTTATTCCAAAAAGTAGCTAAAACACAGGTTTTTATCCTCAATGATGCCGACGAAGCCGCTTATCTTTACAACGATTTACGCCAGATTTTATCGGATGAACTAGTTCTTTTCTTCCCTTCTTCCTACAAAAAAACAATTCGTCTTTCACAGTTGGATAGTTCCAACGAAATTTTGCGGACTGAAGCACTGAGCCGCCTTTCTAACACTTCCAAACCGACCATTTTGGTTAGTTATCCGGAAGCGATGACACAAAAAGTGGTTTCTGCCGAAGGAATAAAAAATAAAACACTGAAAATAAAAGTAGGAGAGAGTGTTGGAATAGATTATTTGGCTGAAGTACTGAATGAATACGACTTTCAGCGAGTTGATTTTGTGTATGAACCGGGACAATATTCCATTCGTGGAGGAATTGTGGACGTGTTTTCGTATGCTTTTGAAATGCCGTTTCGCCTCGATTTTTTTGGCGATGAAGTGGATAGTATTCGGATTTTTGATATTGAAACGCAACTTTCCAGGGAGAAAAAAGAACGCATCGAAATTGTGCCTGATTTGCACAAAGGCGATAAATCTTCCCGATTAGTTTCATTCCCGGAATTTTCGCCGAAAGATACGATTTTTCATTTCACGGATGCTCTGTTTGTCAAAGACCGTATTAATCAATATTACGATGAAGCTCTGGTAAAAGCGAATTCAGACGACCGAAAAGTTCCCGATTTACATCGGACGCACATTACAGGAAATGAATTTTTGCAATTGGTCAATGAGTTCCGAAAAGTGGAGTGGAGCAATAAATCGCATTTCAAAGCCGATCAAACCATTCATTTTAATACTTCTCCACAGCCTGTTTTTCAGAAAAATTTTGAATTGATTTCAGATAGTCTGAAAAAACACCTTTCCGATGGCTACAAAATTTATATTTTTAGCGACAGCGTAAAGCAAACCGACCGAATTGCGGCTATTTTTGCCGATCGAAATGATAAAATTGTATTTCAGCCAATTCTGAATACGATTCACGAAGGCTTTGTGGACAATGATTTGTCGATAGTATGCTTCACTGATCACCAGATTTTTGACCGTTTTCATAAATACAAACTCAAAACCGACCGAACTCGCCAGGGAAAAGTGGTGATGACGCTGAAAGAGCTAAATCAGCTTCAAGTAGGCGATTACGTGGTGCACGTGGATCATGGTGTGGGAAAATTTGGAGGCTTAGTACGGACAAATGTGAACGGAAAAATGCAGGAAATGGTCAAGCTTTTCTACAAAGATGACGATATTATTTTTGTAAGCATTCACTCACTGCATCGAATTTCTAAGTACAAAGGCAAAGAAGGTGAAGCTCCGCGCATCAATAAATTAGGTTCCGGTGCTTGGGAACGATTGAAAGAGCGCACCAAATCCAAAGTTAAGGACATTGCGCGTGATTTGATTAAGCTTTATGCCAAGAGAAAAGCCGAAAAAGGCTATCAATATTCACCCGATAGCTACCTACAAAATGAACTGGAAGCGTCTTTTATTTACGAAGATACGCCCGACCAGGTAAAAGCTACCGCCGATATCAAAAAAGACATGGAAGCTGATATTCCGATGGACAGATTGGTGTGTGGAGATGTGGGTTTTGGAAAGACGGAAGTGGCCGTGCGTGCGGCTTTCAAGGCAGTGGCTGATAGTAAGCAAGTGGCTGTGCTTGTGCCAACTACTGTGCTTGCCATGCAGCATTACAATACATTTAAGGACAGATTGAAAGATTTGCCTTGTACCGTTTCGTATGTGAGCCGCGCAAAATCTGCCAAGCAAACCAGAGAAACGCTCGATAAATTAGAAAAAGGTGAAATCGATATTATTATTGGCACGCATAAGTTAGTTGGTAAGTCAGTAAAATTCAAAGATTTGGGTTTGCTGATAATTGATGAAGAACAGAAATTTGGAGTTTCGGTTAAAGAAAAGCTGAAACAACTTAAAATTAATGTTGATACGCTGACTTTGACTGCTACGCCAATTCCACGGACATTGCAATTTTCGCTGCTTGGCGCACGAGATTTATCCATTATCAATACGCCGCCGCCCAATCGCTATCCGGTTCAAACGGAAATTCACGCTTTTGACGAAGAAATTATCCGTAATGCCATCAATCTGGAGATGAACCGAAACGGACAAGTTTTCTTTGTAAACAATCGCATTCAGAATATTTATATGATTGAATCGATGATAAAAAGGCTTGTTCCGGGTTGTCGGGTTTGTGTTGGACACGGACAGATGCCGGCTGATGATTTGGAAGAAATTATCATGGATTTCATTGATTATGAATACGATGTGCTGATTGCTACAACGATTATCGAGAGCGGAATTGACATTCCAAACGTGAATACCATTATTATTAATAGTGCGCATCGTTTCGGTTTGAGTGATCTGCACCAACTGCGCGGCAGGGTAGGGCGCAGCAATCGGAAAGCGTACTGTTACCTGCTTTCGCCGGAAATGAGTTTGCTCACACCTGATGCGCGTCGTCGTTTGCAGGCTATCGAAACTTTTTCAGAATTAGGTAGCGGATTTAACATCGCCATGCAGGATTTAGATATCCGTGGTGCCGGAAATATGCTTGGAGCCGAGCAAAGCGGATTTATTACCGATTTGGGTTATGAAACCTATCAACGCATTCTGAATGAAGCAGTTCATGAGCTGAAAGACGAGGAATTTGCTGAGCTTTATGCCGATGAGCGTGCCGAAAACAAACAAACTGCTTATGTTTCAGATTGTCAGGTGGATACAGATTTGGAAGTAATGTTTACCGACGATTATATTGAGAATATTTCTGAGCGGATTTTGCTTTACCGTGAACTTGACGACTTGAAATCTGAAGATGAATTGTCTGATTTTCAGAAAAATCTGGAAGACCGTTTTGGAAAAATGCCGAAGCGAAGTCTTAGTTTGCTTTTGGTTGTTCGCCTGCGCTGGTTGGCAATGCAGTTTGGTGTGGAAAAATTGGTGCTTAAGAATGGTCAGATGTCAGCTTTTCTGGTTTCAAATATGAAATCGCCTTATTATCAGTCAGATGAGTTTGGCAGAATGCTGCAATATATGGCCAGAAATCCGCGTCGTACTAAACTTCGTGAGCAAAACGGCAAACGTTCCGTAGTTTTCACTGACATTAAATCGGTGGAAGATGCTTGGACGGTTTTTGAAGGAATTTAACCGGAAAAATCACTCATCGCTTTCCAGCAAAAGTTCATCTCCCGAATTTTTATCAATCAGATAGAGTTGCATATCTTTTTCAGACTCATATTCCACGTACGACAAAATCTCCTTAAGTCTGAAAAGCAAATCTTGTTTTTCCCAATTACTCTTTTCTACAAAAAGTTTCAATTGATAGGTCTCGTCAATCTTTATTAAGAAAATATCAGTTTTATTATTAATTGGAAAATAATTTTTCAGACTTCTTACAGCTTTTTCCACTACTTTTACGTCTTCCATTTGAATAGAATCGTTGTAATGTACGTGCTGGAGAGGCGTAATGGTGTATTTCTTTAATCTCATCCCATTTTCTTCCCGAACTTCCTTATCAAGATCTACTTTTTCTAAATCATACGTTTCTGTCAGCTCACTATTGGTAAATCCAATTTTTATAGGCTTTCCGATGGATAAATTAGCATTTAGAAATTGCTCCATTGTATTAAAGCTATTGAGTAAAGCAGAATCTTGCAGAATTTGAGGAGAAACCAACACAATGTCCATGCGATAAAATTTATGTCTGTCTTTCAAAAAAATATCGCCTCTATATGATTGATCAAAGTAGGTTGACCAATCCAGAATATAAGCTACTTTTTTGGCAATTGATTTATCTACATCCTCTTTGTAATGTAAATAAACCTTGTTTTTTACCTTGACTTTGCCCGCATATCCATCCATTTTACCCCAAAAAATATGAAATAAAAATATCAGTATAAACAATACAAGCATTCCTCCTAATCCGTAAAGCACAGAATTCCAGGCAGATGCTTTTTTATAAATGCTTTTGTCTAATTCCTTGATAGATTTTGCTTGAGTAAATTCGAAAATTAAAGCAGCAATAGCTAAGCTAAGTCCGGGAATTAGGTAGCTCGGTAGCTTCTTATAGTCAAGAACTACGTTCAATAAAAATGCAATTAAAATTGTAATTATGGCTCCAATGATGAGTGAAATAATAGCAGCATTTTTCTTATTAAGAAGTTTGAAGTTTTTTGCCAAAAGTACGCCAGCTACGATTGGGCCGCCAATGAAAGTGCCTAATAGAACCAAAAAGCTTGTGTAAAATCGAGGAGTGGAAGTTTCTTTCATTCCCAAAAAACTGAAATGAATAGTTTGACTTAGGGTGTTTTTTGATTTATTTAAAATAAAAAAACCGCATTGTTATTTGTTGAGAAAACTCCTGTGAACAGGATTTGAGGCATCGGTTCTCTTTGTAATCTGCCGTCCGTCTCAGACGGATACCCGAAGGCGCAGCCCGCCATTGAAAACCTTTGTATCTCGGAATAAGTTATGTGTTGAGTTTTCCAATCTCTAAACAATGCGGCATTGCAAATATAATACATTTTAGATACTTTTCCCACTATTTTCGAGAATAATTATGTTAAAAAAACTCATCAATTCTTCTCTTTTCCTCAAAATCAAATTGATAGTTAAAAAAAGAATGGAATATTTCGTTATATAAAATAAAAACTTTACTTTTGTAGCTTGAAAATAAAAATAAGAAAATAAATCATCCAATATGGCTAAAAAACAAGAAACAAAAGTTGAGGAACTTGAAAGTGTAGGACGCGCTTTATCAACATCAGAAGCGTTTATTGAAAAAAATCAAAAACCAATTCTTATTGGAGTTGGAATTGTGGTTTTAATCGTTTTAGGTATTATGGCTTTCCGTAATTTCTACCAAAAACCAAGAGAAATTTCTGCTGAAAATGCAATGTACAAAGCGCAGGAATATTTTGCAGTTGACTCGTTCAGAGTGGCACTAGAAGGAGACGGAGCGCAAGTGATGGGCTTCAAAGAAATTGCTTCGGAATACGGAATGACCAAAAGTGGTGATTTGGCAAATGCATACACCGGAATTTGTCTATATAAAATGGGCAACTATCAGGATGCAATCAAACATTTAACGCAATACGACGGTAGCGACAACTATTTCAAAACCTCTGTAGTAGGTTTGATTGGTGATTGCTATGCAGAATTGGGAGATAAAAGCAAAGCACAAAACTATTACAAAAAAGCTATCGCTGAAAAGAATGACTTAGCGCCAATTTACTTGAAAAAATCAGGTGTTTTGTTTGAATCTGAAAATAAAAATGCAGACGCCGAAAAAGCTTATCAGCAAATAAAAGACGACTATCCGATGAGCAACGAAGCTTACGATATTGAAAAATATTTGGCAAGAGTTCAAGGATAAATTTTTGTAGAATAATATTTTTGAAAAGCTGCTTTCTACTCCGAAGGCAGTTTTTTTTAATTCATTAAATTCAATTTTTATGGCAACAGCTTATCAAAATCTATCCGATTACAATGCGGATCTTATGCCTCCAAAGGACACAGTTGCAACGCAGTCCTACGCAATCGTAGTTGCAGAATGGAATCCGGATATCACCAACGCGCTTAAAGAAGGTGCAGTTTCTACTTTGTTGGAAAATGGTGTTTTGAGTAAAAATATCAATGTGGTACATGTTCCCGGCACATTCGAATTGACTTACGCAGCTGCAAAACTTAGCAATCAGTTCAAAACTGTAGCTGGGAAAAAAGAACATAAATACGATGGAATTATCGTGATTGGTTGCGTAATTCAGGGCGATACGCCACATTTTACTTTTGTGTGCAATGGCGTGACACAAGGAATTACCGAATTAAATTTATTGAACGACAGATGTCCGGTAATTTTTGGAGTGCTCACTACCAATACTTTACAACAAGCCAAAGACAGAGCAGGCGGAATTCACGGAAATAAAGGTGATGAAGCTGCAATTACTGCAATAAAAATGGCAAATATTGTTTGGTAGTTCGGTAAAATGTACTATCTTTGTACCCGCAAATTTGGTTGAAAAGTCAAGCGTTAAATAGTAAAAAAGTTAAATTTTCTTTCAATAAATTTACTTATCAACTTATTAACCAAAAACCAAACAAAAAGGGCAGTTACCAAAGTGGCCAACTGGGGCTGACTGTAACTCAGCTGTCTTTCG
>CAZCIU010000060.1:0-16336 GCA_964498765.1 uncultured Paludibacter sp.
TAACTTTCAGCAAAAGGGAGTTCCATAATTTTGAATTATTGTATTTTTTATAAATAATAATGCAAATTTAGTAATTTATAAGTCAAAACATCCATTATCCTTCAAAAATCCGTAATTTTGTAAAAAATAAATTTATGAAGCGGATTTCGGGAAATTTCAAGATATATCTTTACGTGGTGATAGCTATGCTATGTTGGTCATTCTCATTTATTTGGACTAGAATAGCATTGGAAAGTTTTCCGCCGTTGACCTTAATCAGTATCCGATTAATTTTGGCTTCAGTTTTACTTTTTTTATTTTTGAAAATCACCAAACGATTCCAATTAATCGATAAATCAGACTTAAAACTTTTCTTTGCGCTGGCATTTTTTGAGCCGTTTCTTTATTACGTTGGCGAAACTTATGGTTTGACCATGGTAAAACCGACTTTAGCCTCGGTAATTGTAGCTACAATTCCGGTTTTTGCACCATTTTTTGCATTCGTTTTTCTGAAGGAGCGATTTACAATTATCAATATTCTCGGAATTAGTGTCTCTATTTTTGGCGTGTATTTGATTGTCAATGAAGCTGCCGGTTCCGAAACAACTTCTACGCTGGGAGTTTCGCTTGTGTTTTTGGCTGTGCTTTCAGCTATTGTTTACGGACTTATTTTGAGAAAAATTCCCAAGAAATACTCTGCCACAAACATCATTTTTTACCAAAGTATGATTGGTCTGATTTTTTTCATCCCAACAGCCTTGTTTGTCGATGCAAAATCATATTCCGACATTACAATTTCACCCAAATCCATTGAAGCAATTCTGATGTTGACTATCTTTGCGTCGGTTATCGCGTTTGTGCTTTTTGCAGACGTTGTACGCAAGATTGGAATTACAAAATCACAGGTTTTTACCAATTTAATTCCGGTTTTTACAGCTTTGTTTTCTTGGATACTTTTCAAGGAAATATTAAATTTCTGGCAATGGATTGGCGTTTTTGTTGTGATTTTAGGAGTTTTTGTAAGCCAAAGCAAACTGAAAACGAAGAAGAAAAACCTAGAAATTGACGCTTAGAAAAATTGATTTCAAATGTAGTTTTCTAACATTCTACGAACAAATATTGTTATAAGAAAAATAGATAATCATCGGCCATTAAACATATAAAATCATGAAACTGCTTTACCCGCTTTACTTTGTATATCAATGGCTTATCGCAATGCCATTAATGGTAATTTCCACAGTAATTACCTCAATCTTGATATTTCTTTTCTCTTTTATCGCTCCAAATCACAAGATTTCATACATTCCCGGAATTATCTGGGGAAAATTTTGTTGCTATATTTTCTTTATCAATGTAAAAATGAGTGGTTTGGAGAATATCGACCGAAAACAATCTTACGTATTTGCTGCAAATCACCAAAGCGCCTTCGATATTTTAGCGGTTTACGGATGGCTGCCGTATATTTTTAAATGGCTTTTGAAGATTGAACTGAAAAAAGTACCTTTTTTAGGAGCGGCTTGCCAATCGGCAGGTCATATTTTCGTAGATAGAGAAAATCCAATTGCAGCGAAGCAAAGCATGCTGAAAGCTATTGATCAATTGAAAAATGGAGTTTCAGTTGTGATATTTCCTGAAGGAACGCGTACAAAAACAGGAAAATTGGGAAAATTCAAACGCGGTGCTTTTTTACTGGCGATGGAATTGAAATTGCCAATTGTACCGATTACAATTTCCGGAAGTTTTGAAAGAGTACGTGGTTTACGTGTATTTCCGGGCACAATACACATGAAGATTCATCCACCCGTTGATGTTTCACAATACGAAATGGATCAATCTTCAGCGCTTTTGAGGCATACGCAGGAAATAATCCGCAGTGGATTATAGTTTCTAGTTTTCTCTGCCTGCTTTTATTTCCTCTACAATTTCAGGATTTAGTAAAGTTGTAGTGTCACCAAAATCAGCAAAATCGCCCTCAGCAATTTTTCTTAGAATTCGACGCATGATTTTACCTGAACGTGTTTTTGGCAATCCGGTTACAAATTGGATTTTGTCAAGCTTAGAAATAGCTCCAATCTGATCGGTGATAAGTTGATTGATTTCTTTCTTCAGGTTGTTTTGATCACGCCAAAGTCCGGTTTCCTTTATTACCACAAATCCGTATAATGCATTTCCTTTAATATCGTGTGGATATGCTACGATGGCACTTTCAGCCACTGCCTGATGCTGATTTATTGCATCTTCAATTGGCGCAGTCCCTAAATTATGTCCCGATACGATTATCACATCATCTACGCGACCTGTAATTCGGTAATAGCCGACTTCATCACGCAAAGCTCCATCGCCAGAAAAGTATTTTCCCGGGAAAGTTTTGAAGTAGGTGTCAATATATCGCTGATGATCACCCCAGATTGTTCGTGCAATTGCCGGCCAAGGATAGGCGATACACAGGCTTCCCGATTTCTGATTAACTTCAATTTCATTTCGCAACTCATCCATAATTACAGGCTTTATTCCGGGAAATGGGAGAGAAGCGTACGTTGGTTTTGTCGGCGTGACGAATGGAATTGCTGAAATCAAAATACCGCCCGTTTCGGTTTGCCACCAGGTATCCACAAGCGGACATCGCTTGCTTCCCACATGGTCATTGTACCAGTGCCAAGCTTCCTCGTTTATCGGTTCGCCCACGGATCCAATCACTTTGATTGAGTTTAATGGGAATTTCTGAATATATTCGATTTTTTCTTTTGCAAGTGAACGAATCGCTGTTGGTGCTGTATAGAATTGATTCACGTTATGTTTTTCTATTACTTCCCAAAAGCGACTATGCGTAGGATAAGAAGGAATTCCTTCGAACATTACAGTTGTAGCACCATTCAGCAACGGTCCATAAACGATATAAGAATGTCCAGTAATCCAGCCAATATCTGCCGTGCACCAATAAATATCGCCGTTTTCGTAGTTGAAAATATTCTTAAAAGTATAAGCAGTGTACACCATGTAGCCTGCTGTGGTATGTACCATTCCTTTTGGTTGGCCGGTGGAACCGGAAGTATAAAGTATGAAAAGAGGATCTTCGGCATCCATTATTTCTGCCATGCTTGTCGATTCAGCCTTGTCAGTCAATGGTTGAAGCCACAAATCGCGCCCTTCCTGCATGTTAACTTCTTGGTTTGTACGCTTAACGACCAAGACTTTTTCTACACTTGGACTACTTTTTAGAGCTTCGTCAGCAATATTTTTCAAATCAATCACTTTGGAACCTCTGAACCCGCCATCTGCAGTAATAAGCATTTTACAGGTACTGTCATTGATGCGGGTTGAGAGTGCATTGGACGAAAAACCGCCAAAAACTACGGAATGAATTGCTCCAATTCGGGCGCAAGCAAGAACGCTAAAAGCCAATTCCGGAATCATCGGAAGGTAAATACATACCCGATCGCCTTTTTGAATGCCTTGCTCACGGAGAACGTTGGCAAGTTTGGAAACTTCGACATAAAGCTGATTGTAAGTATAATGACGAGGTGCTTCGTCCGGATTATTTGGCTCAAAAATAATAGCATTTTTGTCGCCTTTGTTTGCCAGGTGGCGGTCAATGCAGTTTTTGGTAATGTTTACTTTGGCGTTTTTGAACCAGGTAAATTCGGCTTTCTGCATATCAAATTCCACAACTTTGTCCCATTTCTGGTACCAGGTAAAGTTCTCATCTGCAATTTTAGCCCAAAACTTTTTCGGATTTCTAATCGACTTTCGATATACTTTGAAGTATTTTTCTAAAGATTCAATGGTATAACTGCTCATGTTTTTAATGGTTTTAATTTCAGAAACATACAAACAGAGTGAAAAGTTTTATTAATTGCAATTATTATGGCAATATTTCTTGCAATTTTAATATTGAATGTTTTTTTGAATACGTTTTTGTGTATTTTAATAATGTTATAAAGTTAAAATAAGTTAAAGCGTGAAATAATTTAATTTTATAAAGTGTAGATAATCAGATAGATAAAATAAAATTCAAAAATATTTTGAAAAACATTCAGTACAATGTATTGCATAGTACTATAGTTTTGCATACTTTTGTGTCGTACAAGGAACTATATTTTTTTATAACTAACCAATTAAACTTTATAAATTATGTCAAGCAAGTATGACGACCTGGAAAAACTGAGAGACCTTTACGCAAAAGGTATTATCACCGAATCCGAATTTAATTCCGAAAAAGAGAGAATTCTCAACGGAACAGTTGGAAATGAAATGAATGCACAAAATGTAGCAACAGTAACTAACGACAATCGGAGCTACAACGCTTTGATGCACTTATCGCAGTTTAGCAATTATCTCTTCCCGTTTTTGGGCATTATTGTGCCGATAGTGATGTGGGCAACGCGCAAAGAGGAAAGTGAAAGTGTAGATGTGAACGGAAAAATCATCCTCAACTGGACAATAAGTATGTTTATTTATGGCGTTTTTGCTGTAATTATTTTCCTTATTGCAGGAGGAATTTCTATTTTCTCATTTATTCCTTGGAGTGAAATGGAAACTTATGATGCCGTTCCGGTTGGTCCGCTTGCCGGTCTGTTTGGTTCAGTAGCAGTATTGATATTACCGTTATTAATTTTCATTGTGCTTGATTTTATATTTACCATTATTGGTGCTATCAAAGCGAGCAATGGCGAAGTTTGGAACTATCCATTGAGCATTCGATTTTTCAAAACGAACTAATCTCACTGCTCATCGACTTTTTGAATTAGAATTTTTAAAAAAATAAAATATAGAAATGAATGTAGAAAACATAAAATCTCAGATGCGGAAAGGCTTTTTGGAGTATTGCATCCTGCTTATTCTCAAAAAGAAACCTGCTTACGCTTCGGATATAATTTCCGAGCTGAAAGATGCCGAGCTGATAGTAGTGGAGGGTACAATGTATCCTCTGCTTACTCGACTGAAAAACAGCGAGTTGCTCGATTATAGATGGGAGGAAAGTACGCAAGGACCACCTCGAAAATATTATGAAGTGACCGCTAAAGGCGAAAAGTTTCTAATTGAACTTGATACTGTCTGGCAAGAATTGAATGACACAGTAAGCAGTTTGAAACAAACTTCTTTGAATTCGTAAAATCAAAACAAACAAAAAAAATTCTATGCTTTTCAAGAAAAAGCGAAAAAATATCAACTTAAAATGAAAAAGACATTAACAATCAACTTAAATAATACCGTTTTTCACATTGACGATGATGCTTACGAACTGCTGCAATCTTACCTGGCTGAAGTTAGCAATCATTTCAAATCTGAAAGTGAAAAAGCGGACATCATGAATGACATTGAAGCGCGTATTGCCGAGCTTTTCACAGAGAAAATGGATAAGCAGAAAAATGTCATTACCATTGATGATGTGGATACTATAATTTCCATTATGGGAAAACCAAGCCAATTTGTGGAAGGTGAGGAAGATGAAGCACAAACTTCCGAATCATCCGAAACTTCCAGTGAACAAGCGAAATCTCGTACTGCCAAAAAATATTATCGCGACATTGACAACCGACTTCTGGGAGGTGTAGCGTCCGGTTTGGCAGCTTATCTTAACTGGGACACGGCTCTGATGCGTATCATTTTCGTATTGCTGGCGTTTTTGACTTCGGGCACATTTATTCTTATCTATTTGCTGATGTGGATTATCATCCCGAAAGCTGTTACTACCGCTCAAAAACTGGAAATGAAAGGAGAAGATGTGAATATCGAAACCATCAAAAAAACGATGGTAGATGCCAAAGAATACATCGAAAGCGATAAATTCAAAGCCGGAGCTACCGAAGCTGGAACCCGGATTTGGGAAATTTTAAGAGCAATTTTTAAAGTAATTCTAATTACCGTTGGTGCTTTAATTAGCATTGTTGGTGTGATTTTAATTGCTGCGCTGATTTTTGGATTAATTGTATTCTTGCTGGAACCGGATGCAATTACCGGAATTTTCCCTGAATTCTTTGCTGCTTTTGGTGATGGAACGCCAGATAAAATCATTCTGCTGATTATTTCTTTACTCTTAATTATCGGAGCGCCAATTTTTGCATTGATTAATTGGAGTTTGAATACCATTTCAACAACCAAGAAAGAAAGACCGATGTCTGGTCTGATTGTAGCTTTAATTCTTTGGTTGGCAGGTATATTTATGTTTGTCGGAACCGGAGCAGATACGCTTAAAAAACTCAGACAAAATAATATTATTACCAATGACTGGGAATTGAACCTGAATGCGACACCGGAAAGTCAGAATTATACGAGCGAGAAACGTGAACTTGCTGATTTTAATTCAATTGAAGTGAGTGGCGGGATTAAACTTGACTTAACTCAGCAGGCAAATCAGGATGTGAACGTGAGTACATTGAGTGAATATTTGCCAAATGTGAAAACAGAAGTAACGGATGGCGTGTTAAAAATATATTCATCGGATAGACTTATTCGCCCGAATATCAAAGTCAGCATTGGACTTGACAGCTTGCAATCATTGAAAGCAACCGGAGCTTCAAAAATCGATTTTTTGAATACATTTAATGTAAAAAACCTTAATATTAAACTGGAAGGTGCCAGCAAAACTGACATAAAAGTAAATTCGGCACAAAAATTGGACGTATCATTGACCGGAGCGAGTAAGTTTGACGTGGAAGGAATGGCCGATTCGATTATTGTAGTTGGATCTGGTGCTTCAAACGTGGACACTGACGATGTAAAAGCGAAGTATGTGAAGGTTAATTTTTCCGGAGCAAGCAAAGCCGAAGTGTATGCCTCAGAGGAATTTGTAGGTGAAGTGAGCGGCGCAAGCAGTATTTCTGTGTCAGGAAATCCGCAAAAACGCTCAAATCAAACAAGTGGAGGCTCTTCCGTGAAATTTGAATAATAATAAATAATAAACAAATGAAAAATAAATTAGTATTAACGCTTAGCTTATGTCTTGCTTTTTCGCTGTCAATTTTTGCGCAGAAAAAAGATAATGAGAGAGCTGAATTTACGGTAGTTTCACAAGTCAGAGAAGTTTCGGCTTTTCAATCCCTGGATATTACCGGAAGATTTCTGGTGAAGCTATATCAAAGCGCACAACCGGAATTGTCGGTTATTACGGCAGATAAATACATTTCTAACGTAGAAACAAAAGTTGAGAGTAATGTGCTTAATATCAAGATGATTGATAAATCCGGCGAAGAAAAATCAGGAGTTCTTGATGGCTTGAAAACCAAGTACAATGACTATCTGATACGTCAGCCGATTGAAATTCATATTGGCGTGACCAATATTAATATTATCAATTTGGCTGGAGTGACAACACTCGAAACTGACGGTAAACTAAATTTGAATACGCTGTATATGAGCATTGGAGATGCTTCAAAAGCGACTATGAACCTGGAAATTTCAAAAGAATTGAATATTTCGCTTACCGGAGCTACGAAATTGGACGTAGTTGGTTCGGCAGATAAATTCGAAGTTGGAGTTCATGGGGCGTCCGCATTGGATGCTAAAGACTTGAAAACCAAAAGTGCTAAAGTTGAATTGACTGGTGCCGCTCGTGCTGAAGTTCAGGCTTCGGATGCCCTTGATGCAGATCTGAAAGGTGCTACAAAACTGGTTTGCACCGGAAGTCCGAAAAGCGTAAAACAAACAATTTCAAGAGCCTCAAGTATTACAATTAAATAAATTTGATACAATAAATTATTTGAAAATGAAATGCCGATTTGAGAAATCAAATCGGCATTTTTTAGTTTATTGTCTTAGAGGCTTATTCCCAATCGGAAGTTGGTCTACAAGTACAAACCAGATTTCTATCGCCAAATGCATTGTCCACGCGAGCAACATTCACCCAGAATTTATTTTCAGCCACCCATTCAGCAGGATAAGCCGCTTTTGTTCTGCTGTATGAATGCGCCCAATCATCGCTAACAATCGCGTATTCAGGGTGTGGAGCATTTACAAGCACGTTGTCTTCTTTATCGGCTTTGCCTTCTTCAATTTCTTTGATTTCAGCATAGATTTTCAGCATTGCATCAGCAAATTTATCTAATTCGGCTAGCGACTCGCTCTCAGTCGGCTCAATCATCAAAGTGCCATGCACAGGGAATGAAAGCGTAGGAGCGTGGTATCCGTAGTCCATCAGACGTTTTGCAATATCAGTTTCAGTCACGCCGGAAGTGCTTTTGAAATTACGACATTCCAGGATAAGTTCGTGACCAACACGGCCATTTTCGCCGGTATAAACAATTCCGTAGCTGTCTTTTAGCAATGCAGCTAAGTAGTTTGCATTCAGAATAGCGTATTTTGTCGCCAAAGTTAATCCGGCTTCGCCCAACATTCTGATATATCCGTATGTAATTGCCAAAACACCTGCACTTCCATAAGGAGCAGCAGAAACGGTGTTTTTACCCATATTTTTATCTGGTAAAAATTCGGCTAAATGGCTTTTTACACAAATCGGACCAACGCCCGGACCACCACCACCGTGAGGAATGGCGAATGTTTTATGTAAATTCAAGTGGCAAACATCTGCTCCGATAATTCCCGGATGCGTCAAACCAACTTGCGCATTCATATTTGCACCATCTAAATAAACCTGACCACCAAATTTATGAACAGTTTCGCACATGTCTTTGATGCTGGTTTCGAAAATTCCATGCGTTGACGGATATGTAATCATACACGCAGCCAGTGTGTCAGCATATTTTTCAGCTTTTTCATTCCAGTCATCAATATTCACATTTCCACGTTCGTCACTTTTCACCACAACCGGAGTAAATCCGCACTGAACCGCACTGGCTGGGTTTGTGCCGTGTGCAGAGGCTGGAATTAGCACGGTCGTTCTTTGAGTTTCTCCTTTGGAAAGAAGGTATGATTTGATTGCCAAAAGTCCGGTAAATTCTCCGGCGGCACCCGAGTTTGGTTGTACGCTACAAGCATCAAGTCCGGTAATTTCGCACAAATAACTTTCAAGATTTTCAATCATTTCGTTGTAACCTTCCGTTTGATCTTTTGGAGCAAGTGGGTGAATACCATTCCATTCCGGACGGCTGAGTGGTAACATTTCAGATGCAGCATTCAGTTTCATGGTACATGAGCCAAGTGAAATCATGGAATGAGTTAATGAAATATCTCTGCGTTCCAGTTTCTTGATGTAGCGCATCATGTCAGTTTCGGTATGATACAGTTTAAATACATCATGCGTCAGATATTCAGATTTTCTTTCGAAACTTTCATCAAAAGATTTTAATCCAAAAATGGCACTTTCTTCTGCAAAAACAGGATTATTTCCGGCAACCGATGCGAAAATTTCAATCAAAGTGTTTACATCGTCCAAATCTGTGGTTTCGTCGATGCTTAGTCCAATTTCGCCAGTTTCAAAATAGCGGAAATTCACTTCGTTTTCCAATGCAGCCTTTTTGAAATCCTCCAATTTTACATTTTCAGGCAATGTAATTTTCAGAGTATCAAAGAAATTCTCATTTTCTTGCGTGTAACCATATACTTCAATCATTTCATTGATGTAGCTTGCAATCGAATGGATGCGCTGAGCAATGTTCTGGATGCCTTCTGCACCATGATAAACGGTGTAAAATCCAGCCATTGTAGCAAGAAGTGCTTGCGCGGTACAAATATTGGAAGTTGCTTTTTCGCGTTTGATATGCTGTTCGCGGGTTTGAAGCGCCATTCGAAGCGCGTATTTGCCATTGGCGTCTTTACTAATTCCGATAATTCTACCCGGAATTTCACGTTTGTATTCCTCTCTTGTAGCAAAATAAGCTGCAGAAGGACCGCCGTAGTACATAGGAATTCCCCAGCGCTGAGTTGATCCAAATACAATATCAGCTCCCCATTCTCCAGGAGGAGTTAATAATGCCAAACTTAAAATATCAGCGGCAACAGCCACAATACAGCCATTTTCATGTGCTTGTTTCACAAAATCAGAATAGTTTTCAATATTACCATTGGAATTTGGATATTGAAGAATGGCTCCAAAGTGCTTTTCGGTCAATTTGGCAGTTGTGAAATCGCCAATTTCGAGTTCCAGGTCCTGAACAAATGCTCTGGTTTTAATTACAGCCAGTGTTTGTGGAAAAATATTTTCATCAACAAAAAGAATATTCGCTCCGGCTTTTGCTTTTTCACGACTTCTAAGATTATATGCCATCGTTGCGGCTTCAGCACCTGCAGTAGCTTCGTCGAGCAGAGATGCATTCGCTAGCGGAAGTCCGGTAAAATCAGAAACTGCAGTCTGAAAATTAAGCAAAGCCTCCAAGCGACCTTGAGAAATTTCTGCCTGATAAGGAGTGTATGAAGTGTACCAGGAAGGATTTTCAAATACATTTCTTTGAATCACTGCTGGCGTGCATGTGTCATACCAGCCTTGACCTATGTATGTGGTAAAGAGTTTGTTATTTGCTCCCAAGCCGATAATATGCTCAGCATATTGTCTTTCTGTGAGTGGTTCGGGAAGTTGGATTTTTTCATCTAAAAGAATGTTTGAAGGGATTGTCTCATTAATCAGGTTTTCTAAGTCATTCAACCCGATTTTTTTCAACATTAAATCTCTGTCATTTTCTGAAATACCTAAATGTCTGTTTGTTAAGAAGTTATTCATGATGTTTTCATTGTAAATATTTATCTTCAAAGATAATTCTTTTTCCACTTATTCAGAAATTTAGTTAATACAATAATTATTAAAAGGGCTTTTTTTTATAGTTTATAAACATTTAAGTTTGTGCAAAATTTCTGTTATTTAGGGTTTTAGGCATAATTCATTTTACTGAAATGCAGGCTACAATTAGGTTTCATAAATCATCGATTTTTCTACTTGAAATTGAAGAATGGCAAAAAATAGAAAAAAAATCTATAGAAATTTTAACTTTGGCACTGATATTGCTGTTTTTTTTGAACATTTCTTTAAGTTGAACTCAATTCTGAATTTATTTCAATAAAAAATGAATTTTATAACTGCTAATAATAAAATGAAAATGAAAAAACTATTCTTAAGTATTATGATGGTAGCTGGTGCTATCTCATTTACATCTGCTCAAAGTGCATCTGTAGGAGTTTCTCCTGAAGCATCTAAATGGTCTATTGCTTTAAAAGGTGGTGGAACTTATTTCCGCGTTACTCCAGAAGTAGCTAGCTATAAAGATAATCTAAACTGGGGTGCTGGTTTAATTATCGAAAGAACTTCTAATCCTCTATGGGGAATGGGATTAGATGTTAGTTATTTGAACTATAAAACAAGAGCTGGTCTTGGTAAAACAATTGATCCAACATTATTTGGATCTGTAAACCTTTCTAACTTAATGTTTCCACACAGAGGCAAAGCGACTTGGAATGTTTATGCGAAAGGTGGTTTAGGTGCTGGTTTTTATAGTAATGATACTCCAAATGGATATGGAGGTGGTTCAGGAATTTCTCCTGTATTCACAGCTGGAATTCATCCGGAAGTTGCTCTTGGTAATGCGGTAGCTCTAGGGCTTGAGTGGGGAGTACGCTACTACTCAGAAGAAGTTCTAGGTGGTCGTGTTTCAAAAGATCGTTTCGATGATGCTATGACACTTATGGCAACTCTACGTTTCAACTTAGGTGCAAACCACGTTCGAAACATGACAATGGATGAGTACTACCCAGCACTTCCTCCAGTAATCCAACAAGTTGAAAATCCTTACGATGACTCACAAGTTATCAATCGTTTGGACAATCTTGACAGACAAGGACAAGACATTCAAAATCGTTTGAGCAAACTTGAAGAAGATGTGAAAGCTCTTAAAGACAGACCTTCTGGTTCAGTTTCTGCATCTTTCGATAACATCGAATTCAAATTTGACTCTTCTGAATTGACAGAAGATTCTTATCCAACTTTGAATCAAGTTGCTACAATCTTGAAAGACAACCAAACTTGGGGAACTTTGAAAATTAAAGGTCATACTGATAGCACAGGTCCAGAAGCTTACAACCAAAGCTTGTCTGAAAGACGTGCTCAGTCTGTAAAAGACTATTTGGTAACTCAAGGTGTTACTTCATCTATGGTTTCTACTGAAGGTTACGGTGAAAACCAACCAATTGCTACAAACAATACAGCTGAAGGTCGTCAAGCTAACCGTCGCGTAGAATTTGAAGTTATTAAATAATTAGACTTAAAAGTCATACAAATAGAAAGGCTGTCAATTGACAGCCTTTTTTCTTTGATCTTTTGTTGATTTTGTTATTGCAATTTCTTTTTCGACTTTCTTCCGCTTTTTGCCAAAGCCTGTTCAAGTAGATAGAGAATCTGCCCGTTTGTGCTACGAAATTCATCTGCAGCCCATTTCTCTATCGCATCCATTCTTTCTTTATCAATGCGCAGCACAAACGTTTTTATTGTATTTTCTTTAGCCATTTTTACTGATGAAGCGTTCCTGAGTTTATAATTGGCTGAGCATTTTCTTGTCCGCAAAGCACAACCATCAAATTACTTACCATAGCAGCTTTTTTCTCATCATCCAGTTCGATGATGCCGTCTTCTTCGAATTTTTTAAGTGCAATTTCAACCATTCCGACTGCACCTTCAACAATTTTTTCTCTCGCTGCAATAATGGCTCCTGCTTGTTGACGACGAAGCATCACTGCCGCAATTTCTGGCGCATAAGCAATGTAATTAATTCTTGCTTCCAGCACTTCTATTCCGGCAATCTTCAATCGTTCGTTTATTTGATTTTCAAGAATGTCATTAATTTCTTCACCGCCGGATCTGAGTGTCAAGTCTTTATTGTTCAAATCATCGCTGCTCATGTGATCATAAGGATACATGCCTGCAACATTACGTAAGGCTGCTTCGCTCTGAATTTGAACGAAGTTTTCATACGCTTTCATTTTCACATTTACGTTATCCTTTACTGCCGCAACTGAAGCCATGGAAGCATTATCTACGTCAAAAGATGCTTTGTAGGTGTCAACCACTTGCCAAACAACGACCATCCCAATCAAAATTGGATTTCCGGATTTGTCGTTTACTTTAATGGGCTCGGCGTCTAAGTTTCTGGCACGAAGTGTAAGTCTTTTTTTAGAATAAAATGGATTTACCCAAAAGAAACCATTTTCTTTTACTGTGCCTTCGTACTTTCCAAAAAACAGCATTACGCGAGCGTCATTTGGCTCAATTTGCATAAATCCTCCATATGCTATCAGGCTGATAATGAATAATACAACGCTAAGAATTACATAAAAACTAATCATTCCTGAACTTAGGTTTGGGTTTTCTACAGCCCATGCAAAAAGAACGACTACTGCGATAAGAATTATGGAATTGTAGATTAACATCGGAATACCAGGGAGCTTTAAACCACTAAATTTTACTTCTTGAGTTTTCATGATTATTTATTTTTTACGAAAGTTGATATTTGAAAATATGATATTAAAATAATATCATAAAGATATTGCATGAAATTGAAATTTCCAAATAATATTGAAAATATTTTATTGAAAAATAGAAAATGACTAACTTGCAGTCTAATTTTTTGATGCCATATAATATTATTGTAATATTGAGAAAAAAGATGATAAAAAATAAAATTGTTTGGGGAGTGATTGGCGCGGGAAGTGTATGCGAAGTGAAAAGTGTTCCGGGAATGTATAAAACCGAGCATTCCGAGGTGAAAACGGTGATGCGAAGAAATCTCGAAAAAGCAAAAGATTTCGCTGAGCGACATCAAATCCAGAATGCAACAAATGATGCAGATACTATTTTTAGCGATCCGGAAATTGACATAGTGTACGTAGGCACGCCGCCTGATTCGCACTGTGAATATACTCTTAAAGCTGCTGCAGCCGGAAAAGCTGTCTATGTGGAAAAGCCAATGGCGAATACCGTAGATGAATGTTTGAGAATGATTGAGGCATGTGAAAAAGCAAATGTGTCTCTGTTTGTAGCTTATTACAGAAGAAAGTTACCGGGATTTTTGAAGTTGAAGGATTTGATTGAAGGTGGAAAAATTGGTGATGTACGTTTTGTGAACATAGAAATGTATCGTGCGCCACGTTCTTACGACTTAAATACTGAGAATAATTGGCGGGTTTTTCCCGAGATTTCCGGAGGAGGTCATTTTCATGATTTGGCATCGCACCAACTAGATTTTCTGGATTATTTATTTGGAAAAATCACTAAATCGAAAGGAATTGCAACGAATCAAGCTGGACTTTATCCTGCAGAAGACTTAGTTACGGCTTCATTTGAATTTGAAAGTGGAGTAGTCGGAACCGGAATGTGGTGTTTTACGGCTAATAGTTGCTCTGAAAAAGAAACAATTACCATTTTGGGCAGCAAAGGACAGATTGTTTTCAATACATTTGGAAGTCCAATGCTTATTGACATTAAAACTGCAGAAGGAACAGAAATCTTAGAAATTGTCCAGCCACAGCATATCCAACAACCATTAATTCAAAGTATTATTGATGAGCTGAGAGGAAGTGGAGAATGCCCAAGCAGAGGAACTACAGCTATTCGGACAACCGAAGTACTTAATAATATTACTGAAGAATATAGAAATTCGTCAAGTAAAAATAAATAACTAAAAATTAAAAAAATATATACATGAAATCAGATATTGAAATTGCACAAGGAATTAAGTTAAGAGAAATAGCAGATGTAGCCGCTGAAATTGGCATTAAAGAGGAAAATATAGAATCGTTTGGCAGGTATATGGCAAAAGTTTCTGTACCGACATCCAAAAAATCGAAACTAAAACAAAATAAATTGATTTTAGTTACCGCAATTACGCCAACTAAAGCCGGAATTGGTAAGACGACCGTATCCATCGGGCTTGCATTAGGACTGAATAAAATTGGCAGAAAAGCGGTTGTTGCACTACGTGAACCTTCGCTCGGGCCTTGTTTCGGGATGAAAGGTGGAGCGGCTGGCGGAGGTTATGCTCAAGTTTTGCCAATGGAAAAAATCAACCTGCATTTTACAGGAGATTTTCATGCCATAACTTCAGCCAACAATATGATTGCTGCGCTTTTTGACAATTACAGATACCAGCATCAAAACGAAGCCGATGGCATAAAACAAGTGATTTGGCGTCGTGTGCTTGATGTGAATGACAGAAGTTTAAGAAATATTATCTCCGGACTTGGTGCTTATACTGATGGTGTGCCCTCGGAAACCGGATTTGATATTACGGCCGCTTCGGAAATTATGGCAATTCTTTGCCTTGCAGAAGACGAAGCCGACCTGAAACGCAGAATTGAAAAGATTATACTCGGGTTTACATATTCCGGGAAACCATTTACTGTTAAGGATTTAGGGATCGCTGGTTCAATCGTGGTGCTTTTGAAAGATGCAATTCATCCTAATTTGGTGCAAACCACTGAAGGAACACCGGCATTTATTCATGGAGGTCCATTTGCAAATATTGCGCACGGATGTAATTCCGTAGTAGCAACAAAAACTGCGATGGCTTACTCCGAATTTACAATTACAGAAGCCGGTTTTGGAGCCGATTTGGGTGCTGAAAAATTCATTAATATTAAATGTCGGAAATCTGGACTACAACCTGCTTTGTCAGTTTTGGTTGTGACCACGCAAGCATTGAAAATGCACGGTGGAGTAGCGGTGAAAGATATAAAATTGCCGAATGAACACGGACTGAAAAAAGGCTTTGAGAATATGGATAAACACATCGAAAATCTGAAATCTTTCGGTCAAAAGGTTTTGGTTGCGTTTAATAAATACGGATTTGATACGGATGAGGAAATTGAAATGTTGCGTGCTCATTGTAAGAAAATGAATGTAGAATTTGCAGTGAATAATGCGTTTGCTGAAGGTGGTGCAGGAGCTGTGGAGCTTGCGGAAAAAGTTTGTGAAATGACAGACGACCGTTCAAACGAAAAAGCTTTAAGTTTTACATACAAAGACAGCGATTCGGTTCAGAGAAAAATTGAGAAAATCGCCACAAAACTTTACGGTGCTCGCAAAGTCGTATTCTCCGAAAAAGCAGAGAAAATGATTTTGAAAATCGAGGAATTAGGCGCAAGCCATTATCCGGTTTGCATAGCTAAGACGCAATATTCATTCTCTGATGATGAAAAACTTTACGGAGTCGCAAAGGATTTTACGTTTCACGTGAGCGATTTAGTACTGAATAACGGCTCGGAATTTATTGTTGTGATAGCCGGAAGTATGATGCGTATGCCGGGATTACCGAAAGAACCGCAAGCAAAAAACATCGACTTGATTGATGGTGAGATTGTTGGATTGAGTTAATCAAAGTCAATCACTTAAAAAGAAAAAACCCAAAACTGATGTTTTGGGTTTTCTTAGTTGCGGAGGCCCGATTCGAACGAACGACCTTTGGGTTATGAGCCCAACGAGCTA
>CAZCIU010000061.1:0-15868 GCA_964498765.1 uncultured Paludibacter sp.
TAGAACATCGCTTTTTCGTCCAACTGACCAATCGTGGCACCGTGCGAACATTTCACGTCATCGGCATAAATCTCCAACTGTGGTTTGGTGCGCATTTTTGCCGTGCGGTTAAGCAGAATATTTTTATTATTCTGATAAGCAAGCGTTTTCTGCGCATCTTTTGCCACGTAAAGTCGTCCGGTAAATCCACCTTTGGCTTCTTCGTCCAGAATGTATTTGAACAGTTCGTTGCTGTGCGAATTTGGCTTGTTGTGAAGGATAGACGTATAATTATCAATCACTTGCTTCCCGTCAGAAAGTGCCATTCCGCAAAGATAGGTTTCACAATTTTCACCATCCAAGTCAATTTCCACATTGTTGCGTGTGATGCCGTTATGAAGCGTCAAAAGATTTCCAAGCACATTGGAATTTTGCATTTGGTCAATCAAAAGCGTAGATACATCGGTTGTTTTCCGGCTTACATTTTCCAATTTATAATGCTCATAAAACGCATTTTCACCCACAAAAACTTCCGTCAGTCGATTAGAGAAAAACCGCACATCGTCCACCGTGTGATCGCAGACGAGCACTTGTGCTTTTGCGCCTTGCTCCACAATCACGAGATTATGACTATTCGCCATAAAATCGACATCCGAACGCATAATGTTGATGATTTGAATAGGATGGTCAAGCACTACATTTTTCGGAACGTAAATGAAAAATCCGTCTTGCGCGAACGCTCCGTTAAACGCAATCATTCCGTCCACATGCTTTTCAGCCAGTTTAGAAATATGCTTCTCTACCAATTCCGGATAATCTTCCGATGCTTTTCGCAAGCTGGTGATTATCACACCTTCCGGCAAGGATTTATTTTTCTCGTAATTTACGGGATAAAACGCATCATTCACCACAAAATAAAGGTACGCCGAAATGCCGGGAACATCGCATTTGAACACTTCGTAAGGATTTACGGGTATGTTCATCCGCTTGATATTCAAGCCGTAATCAACGGTCAGCGGTTCACGAAGGTCGGTGTATTTATAATTCTCCACGCGCGGTGTCGGAAATCCCAGTTCGCGGAATTTCTCAAAAGCCTTCTCACGCCCGATATTCAGCGCAGACGCCGAGTGCTTGCGGATGGTTTCCGAATGTTGCTCGTAAAGTTCGATATATTGCTGTTCAAGGACAATCGCCTCTTTTTTCGGAGTTGCCTGTTCCTGAACGTTTGTATTAGTATTTGCCATATTAAAATCTCTTTTTTATTGTGCTAAGCAAATCGCAGACAAAAATGTAAGTTCTGAACTCCCATCTTTTATCTTCCGACTTCCATCTCCCAACTTTATCTACTTCAACCAATCGTAGCCTTTTTCTTCCAGCTCCAATGCCAGTGATTTATCGCCGGATTTGATGATTTTTCCATCATGAAGCACGTGAACGAAATCAGGAATGATATAATCCAGAAGTCGCTGATAGTGCGTGATTACGATGCTTGCGTTTTCGGGAGTTTTCAGTTTGTTTACGCCGTTGGCTACAATGCGGAGCGCATCAATATCCAAACCGCTGTCGGTTTCATCCAGAATAGCCAATTTTGGTTCGAGCATCGCCATTTGGAAAATCTCGTTCCGTTTTTTCTCTCCTCCGGAAAATCCTTCATTCACCGAACGATTGGTCAATTGGCTGTCCATCTCCACCAAATCTTTTTTCTCACGCATCAAACGCAGAAATTCGGTAGCAGAAAGCGGTTCCTGGCCACGGTATTTGCGTTGTTCGTTGATGGCAGAACGCATAAAGTTGACCATGCTCACGCCCGGAATTTCTACCGGATACTGAAAACTCAAAAATACGCCCGCTCCTGCGCGCTCTTCCGGTGCCATTTCCAGTAAATCAACTCCATCGTAAATTACTTTTCCCTTGGTCACTTCAAAAGCCGGATTTCCGGTAATGACAGATGCCAAAGTTGATTTTCCGGATCCGTTCGGACCCATAATTGCGTGAATTTCACCCTTATTTACAGTCAGGTCAATCCCTTTTAATATCTCTTTACCGTTAACGGTAGCGTGTAAGTTTTTTATTTCTAACATAAATAGTTATTTAAAAACATAGAGAACAATAGTTTATTTCCTCTTTATATTATTGTATTTATTTTCTTTTCGGGAACATAGTTTAAAAACATTTTCAATGTTTTTATTTTTCTAGTTCAAAATAATGTTCGTTAACCAAGGTTTTCTGCCCTTCGTAAAAAATATTATTGCAGTAAAAATTTATCAGAATGCCTTTCGGCTTTTTCATCAATTTCAAATAAGTCAGCAATTGAGCTTCATGAACAGGAATTAAAGATGTAACTGCTTTAACTTCGACGATTATTAAGTCGTTCACAATTATATCTAATTTCAATGCCTCTGAAATCTCAACCCCACGAAATTCGACTGGCACGTAAACCTGACTTTCAACAGCTAAACCTTTTTCTTTCAGCAACATTATCAAGGCACGTTCATAAGCCTTTTCCAGCAGTCCCGGTCCTAATTCTTTGTGAACATCAATAGCACAACCAATAATTATCTTGGAAAGATTATCTATTTCTGTTCTGGTCATTTCATTTTTTTAATTAAAAACACTTTCACAATAGTTCCTTCAATACAAAAATATCTTCGATATTTTTAAACTATGTTTCCGAATTGAAAGAGAAAAGCGTTTGAAACTTTCTAAAACTTTTCAGAACTATTGTTTCCTATGTTTTAAAATTACTAAACAAAAACACTGTTTAACCAACCGAGCCTTCCAGCGTAATCTGCAATAATTTCTGTGCTTCCACCGCAAATTCCATTGGAAGTTTGTTCAGTACTTCTTTGGCATAACCGTTTACAATCAGTCCAACAGCAGTTTCGGTGTCAATTCCACGCTGGTTGCAATAGAAAATCTGATCTTCGCTAATTTTGGATGTGGTAGCTTCGTGTTCCACAATGGCCGTGTCGTTGTTCACTTCCATGTATGGGAACGTGTTTGCACCGCATTTATCGCCAAGTAGCAAACTGTCGCACTGCGAGAAATTACGGGCATTTTCGGCTTTCGGATTAATTTTTACCAATCCGCGGTAGCTGTTGTTGCTCACTCCGGCCGAAATTCCTTTGGAAAGAATGTGGCTCGACGTGTTTTTACCAATATGGACCATTTTGGTACCCGTATCGGCTTGCTGATGGTTGTTGGTGACCGCCACAGAATAAAATTCCGCTGACGAATTATCGCCCATCAAAATACACGACGGATATTTCCAGGTAATGGCAGAGCCGGTTTCAACTTGTGTCCAGGATATACGGGAATTTTCACCTTTGCAGATACCGCGTTTGGTCACAAAATTATACACACCGCCGTTGCCGTCTTTATCGCCCGGATACCAGTTTTGTACGGTAGAATATTTCACTTCGGCATCTTTCAAGGCCACAATTTCCACGATGGCCGCGTGCAGTTGATTTTCGTCGCGCATTGGTGCTGTACAGCCTTCCAGATAAGAAACGTAACTGCCTTCTTCGGCCACAATCAGCGTCCGCTCAAACTGGCCTGTGTTGGCCGCATTGATGCGGAAATAGGTAGAAAGTTCCATCGGACAGCGAACGCCTTTCGGGATGTAAGCGAACGAACCATCGCTGAAAACAGCAGAATTGAGCGCCGCGAAGTAATTATCGGCATACGGCACAACCGTTGCCATGTATTTTTGTACCAAATCGGGATGTTCCTGCACCGCTTCGCTGAATGAGCAGAAAATAATGCCCAGTTCCGCCAAATTTTCACGGAAAGTAGTTTTCACAGAAACGCTGTCCATCACGGCATCCACGGCCATTCCCGAAAGAATTTTCTGTTCTTCGAGCGGAATTCCGAGTTTGTCAAATGTTTTCAGCAGTTCTGGATCCACTTCGTCCAGGCTTTTTGGAGCGTTTTTCCGCGGAGCGGCAAAGTATGAAATCGCCTGATAATCAATCGGCGGAATTTTCAAATATGCCCAATCCGGCATTTCCAACTTCGTCCAGTGGCGGTAAGCTTTCAGGCGGAATTCGAGCAACCATTCCGGCTCGTTTTTCTTTGCAGAAATCAATCGCACCACGTCCTCATTCAGCCCGGGCGGAATAATATCAGTCTCAATATCGGTTGTAAATCCGTATTTGTACTCGCTCTGGGTTACTTCATATAATATTTCGTCAGACATTTTTAGAATTTAGAATTTAGTCCCGAAATCGCTTCGCTCATCGGGATGCCGACAATATGCTATCGCATTGCCGTCAAAATTAGAAAACCTTTTATTTCAGATAAATATGCAACAAAAACTTTCATTTTTCCAATGAAATTGTAGTGTAATAACAACAGCAGATGGAAATTGTTTTAAAATAACACACTCGATATATCTATGATTTTTATAGGTTTATTGTACCATAGTTTGAAAGCAAAGTGCGAAATTAAATAATTTTGATGAGATATGTGATTTTTTCAACAACTTTGCGAATAATAAGGAAACAACAATCGATTTATGCATGAATAAAGAACAATTTATTTCTATTGTAAGAGAAAATCAAAATCTGATTTATAAAATCTGCTTTTCGTACTGCCAAGACGCCGAAAGCAGAAAAGATTTGCAACAAGAAATATTAATTCAACTTTGGAAATCCTTTGAAACATATGATGGACGCGTCAAAATTTCAACTTGGATCTACCGAGTGGCTCTAAATACGGCCATCTCTTTTTATCGTCGAGAGAGTAAATTTAAAAAGAAAGAAACAACATTGAATGATGAAATAATTCATCTCCCGGATAATTACGAAAACTCACAACAAGAGAATATTTCTTTACTTTATGGGTTTATTGACGAGATGAATGAGTTGGATAGAGCGATAATCCTTCTTTACCTCGATGACAACAAATATCAAGATATAGCTGATATTTTAGGTATCACGGAAACCAATGTAGCTACTAAAATCAGTCGTATAAAAAAGAAATTAAAAGAGAAATTTAATAACGCTAAAAATTAAAAAAAATGGAACTCGAAGAACTAAAAAGTGCTTGGGCACAATACAACACCGACCTTCAAAAAAACTTAAAACTAAACGAACAGATTTTGAATGAAATTGTACGTGGCAAAGCCCAAAAAGCTATTAACACCACCATCACCTACGAGGTGTTTTCGCTTGTTACCTATGTGGTCTTATTTTTTGTAATAATTGTAGCGACGGTAAGATTAGCCAGCGAACCGATTTACCTGATAATCGGAACAGTATGCATATTAACGTCTGCACCCTATGTATTCAACTCCATGCAGCGCTACAGGCTGTTTTCGAGATTAAACTTTAACAATGCCTCCATTATCGAACTTCAAAAATCACTTGCTTACGTCAATAAAAAATTCATTCAATCGAAAAAAGTGGAGTTACTATTATTTCCCGTCGTATTTCTATCGGCAGCGGCTATGTTTATCAAATTCTTCCGCCACTTCGACATTGCTTTTGTTCCATTAAACTTCTTCGTGTTAGGAGGTGGATTATTAGTAGGTTACGCTCTTGCCATTTGGACTTACAAGCATTATTATGAAAACAAACTGAACAACGCCAATGAGTATTTGAATGAATTAGAAAAATTTGAAAACGAATAGTTAAAAATTAGTTGAGTAATATAACAAAAAAGAAGAAAGCCGGTTGACTTTCTTCTTTTTGTTGTTCAATGTTATAAACTTAGCCTTTGCAATCACCATTCCCTTTCCCTTGTGGGGAAAGGGTTAGGGATAGGGGCTTTTACTTAATGTTCGGGTTCAGTTTGTTCCAATCTTCATAAGCAGGAAGGATGCCGAAACCGATTACTTCGTCAACCAATTTGCGAAGGTGTGAGTAGCTTGTGCGAAGAGCAGCAAGTTCTTCTTCCGTTCCTTTCAGTTCGCCGTAAGAAACACCGTTTTTGTCCAGCGTAGTTTCCATAGCCATCATGATGTGGTCAAATTCGCCGTTGCTCACGTAGCAACCGGAAGGCCAGCGGAATGCTTCTCCACCCATCACCGCGCGGATCATTTCAATAGAAACGTAAGCAGGGCTTTGGAATGAAGAACGACCACGAAGTTTGATGATATTTGCACCACCTTTTGTTACGCGAACTTTCATATCCGCCCACTCTTCATTAGTCAATTTGTCTGTACCAATCAGGTCAAGAAGCGGAGTGCCATTTACTTTTGCAGTAGAAGCAAATACAGCCATAGTTTCGCCGTGACCGCCATAAGTACGAGTGTTGGTAACTTCGCTTTGTTTTACGCCGAAGTGTTTTGCCAATTCACTTTGCAGACGTGTGCTGTCCAAACCGGCCAAAGTAGTAACCTGGTTGGCTTTCAGACCGCTGTGCATCAATGTAACCAAACCGGTGATATCAGCGGGGTTGAAAATAATTACCACGTGATTTACGTCCGGGCAGTATGCTTTGATGTCTTTACCCAATTGCTCAGCAATTTCGCAGTTGCCTTTCAGCAGATCTTCGCGTGTCATTCCGTCTTTGCGGGGAGCACCTCCGGAAGAAACGATGTATTTTGCACCTGTAAATGCTTCTTTGATATCAGTAGTATAAGTCAGGTTCAATCCTTCGAAACCACAGTGGCGGATTTCTTCGCTAACTCCTTCTAATCCAGTTGGATATGGGTCGTAAAGGCAGATGTTTGGAGTTAATTTCATCATAGCAGCAGTTTGTGCCATATTAGAACCAATCATACCAGCTGCGCCTACGATTACTAATTTGTCGTTTGTTAAAAAGCTCATAATCTTTTTGTTATAATGGTTAATAAATTTCAATTTTGAGAGCACAAATTTACTCAATATTATTGATATGGAAAAAATAACGTTTAATTATTTAATGAATTTTTTCTTTAATTAAACAAAGGCTATTTTCCGACTTGAAAACTCTTGTAATAGCACACGGATGACCTAGATAAAACGGATTAAAACTGATTTGATAAATCCGAGTGTATCCGTTCATTCCAATATCGCAAAATTCTAAATTCTAATATCAGAATTCTAACTTTATATTCTTATCTTTGTTTTTTATAAAAAAACACAAGACAAGTCTTATGTCTTATGTCTTATGTCTTATAATCTATCATCAATCAATCTATAAAATATGAAATATATCGGCGCACACGTAAGTGCTGCAGGCGGTGTGGAAAATGCACCACTCAATGCACAAAAAATCGGTGCAAATGCTTTTGCACTTTTCACGAAAAATCAAAAACAATGGTACGCACCACCATTAACTGAGAAAAGCATCGAACTTTTTAAGCAGAGATGCGAGGAATTTGGGTTTCAGCCGGAACATGTTTTGCCGCACAACAGCTATTTAATAAATCTTGGTAGTCCTGATCCGGAAGGTTTAGAGAAATCACGCAATTCTTTTATAGGCGAAATGCAGCGATGCGATCAACTTGGACTGAAAAAACTGAATTTTCACCCGGGAGCGCATTTGAATAAAATCAGCATCGATGATTGCATAAGCACAATCGCGACTTCCATTAATATTGCATTGGAAAAAACCAGCGGCGTAATTGCAGTAATTGAAAATACGGCAGGGCAAGGTTCGGCGATTGGTTATCGATTTGAAGAAATTGCTCAAATTATTGACTTGGTAGAAGATAAATCACGCGTTGGAGTGTGCTTGGACACAGCGCATACATTAGCTGCAGGGTATGAAATCCGCACTAAAGAAGGATTTGACGAAACTTTCAGAAAATTTGATGAAATCATCGGTTTCAAGTACCTGCAAGGAATGCATATCAACGACAGCAAGAAAGAGCTTGCGACGCGCGTTGACCGCCACGATAGGCTCGGAAAAGGATTTATGGGAATGGATACGTTTTCTTTTATCGTGAATGACAGTCGTTTTGATAACTTGCCTTTGATTTTGGAAACGCCGGACGAAGATCTTTGGGCGGAGGAAATTGTGATGCTGAGAAATTTAATACAATAAAAAAGCCGGATATCCGGCTTTTTTAGCAATTTATTCTCAAACGTAGAAAAGCACTATTTCCCGTTTCTTTTCTGCACGTTGTGATAGATTTTCATCTGATTACCCAGAATTTTCGTGAAACCTTTCACATCGTCGGCTGTCCAGGCTTTATTCACTTCGCCGTACTCGCCAAAATCAGTTTTCATCAAATCAAAATCGCTTTCTACGCCTACCAAAGTGTAGCTGTGCGGACGAAGCGTAACGATTACCGTTCCGCTTACATTTTCTTGCGAACTTTCCAAGAATTTTTCAATATCGCGCATCACAGGCTCCAGGTACTGAGCTTCGTGCAGAAACATTCCATACCACGTTCCAAGCTGGTCTTTCCAGTATTGTTGCCATTTGGTCAACGTGTGCTTTTCAAGCATTTTATGCGCGTTGATAATAAGCATCGGTGCAGCAGCTTCAAATCCTACACGCCCTTTGATGCCAATGATAGTATCGCCAATGTGCATATCACGACCAATGCCGAATTTATTTGCAATTTCTTCCAGTTCGTTGATTAAAGCAATTTTATCATCGGATTTTTGACCGTTAATGGATATGATTTCTCCTTTTTCAAAACCTATCGTGATGGTTTCTTCAGCGGTTTTCACAATTTGACTCGGATAAGCTTCGTCCGGCAATGTTTGCTCAGATTTCAGCGTTTCTTTTCCACCAATGGAAGTTCCCCAAAGTCCTTTATTGATAGAGTATTCCATCTTTTTAAAATCCGCCACGTAGCCGTGTTCTTTCAGATAATTTATCTCGTATTCGCGCGTCAGCGTCATATCACGCGTCGGTGTCAGGATTTTTATTTCCGGAGCCAAAATTTCAAAGGTCAAATCAAATCGAACCTGATCGTTTCCGGCACCTGTACTTCCGTGAGCCACGTAGTCAGCACCAATTTCTTTGGCATAATTAATAATGGCAATGGCCTGGAAAATCCGCTCAGAACTCACCGAAATTGGATACGTGCCGTTGCGAAGCACATTTCCATAAACCATATATTTGATGCTTTTGTCGTAATATTCCTGTGTTACGTCCAATGAAACGTGCTTTACAGAACCCAGTTTGTAAGCTCTTTCTTCGATGCTTTTCAGCTCTTCTTCGGAAAATCCGCCGGTATTAGCCACCGCCGTGTAAACATCGTACCCTTTCTCTTCGGCTAAATATTTGGCACAAAACGATGTGTCCAAACCGCCACTAAATGCTAAAACTACTTTTTCTTTCATTTTCTTAGTTTTTCAAAATTCAATTACAACAAATTTATCATCAATTTATTTCCCAGTTTTTTCTTGCCTTTCTTTTTCGGCGGAACTACTTTCGCCGCAATTTTTACCGGTTTTTTCACCGGTTTGACTACCAACGTGCTCGCGTGCGCTTTTTCATCCTCTTTTTCCTTTGTCCAGTTTGGATCGTAAAGCATGCCGGTACACAGGCAATGTTTTCGGTTGGTGCGTTGCAGAATATCGTAATTAACACAACTCTGACAGCCTTTCCAGAAATCTTCGTCGTCCGTCAATTCCGAAAACGTAACCGGACGATAACCCAATTCTGAGTTAATTTTCATCACAGCCAATCCGGTGGTAAGACCAAAAATTTTGGCATCCGGATAGCGCTCACGCGAAATCTGGAACGCTTTCTTTTTAATGCGTTTGGCTAGTCCATGCCCTCGAAAAGTATCAACTACAATCAAACCCGAGTTGGCCACAAATTTCTTGTCGCCCCAGGTTTCAATATAACAAAATCCGGCAAATTCGCCCGATTGCGTCAATGCAATAATCGCTTTTCCCTCCTTCATTTTCATTTCAATGTATTCGGGAGAACGCTTGGCAATACCTGTGCCACGCACTTTGGCGGCAGCTTCAATGGTTGAAAGTATGGTTTGCACGTATGGCAGATGACTTTCATCCGCCAGTACTATGGATATTTCATCAACTTCAGTTGTTTCTTTTTTCATTATTTCATAAATGCTTCAGAGCTAATTTTTCTCATGAAAAATGTGACTAATAACCTTCATTATATCTTCTCTGGAAACTCCTTCACGCGGAATAAGCAAAACTGTATCATCTCCGGCAATGGTTCCGAGAACTTCATCCGTGGCACGGTTGTCAATATCCCATGCAATGGCGCTGGCGTATCCTGGTTTTGTTTTTACAACAGCCAAATCACCCGAAAATTCAAGGCTTAGCACAGCACCGTGCGAAGTGAAATTGAGCGAAGTCAATTCGTCTGAAATCGGCTTAATCTGCGGAGGCAAAACGTATTTGTACGTACCGTTGGAAAGCGGAGTTTTGGCAACTTTCATCACTTTCAGGTCGCGAGACAAAGTAGCTTGCGTCACATCATATCCTTTTTCGCGAAGCTGCTCCAGGATTTCTTCCTGACTACCAATTACTTGCAAGCGTAAAATCTCTGAAATTACACTTAGCCTTTCTTTTTTATTCTTCATGATGGTATATTTATTACATAAACACTGCAAATATACAGCATATTCATAGTTTATGCAAGTATTTTTGTATTTATTTTCATATTTACACTAAATAATTTGAATATTAACCGAAAAATTCTTCATTTTCGGATTTAAAATTGTATTTTTATAAAATCAAAACTATAGAATTGTGAAAAAGCCTTCTATTTATATCGTCCACGGAATTCTTGGCAATCCTTTCGAGTATATTTTAATGAGAAAATTGCTTCGGAAAAATGGATTTGCTTCTACTATTTTTACTTACAAAAGTAGAAAAACCAAGATTATGGATGCCGCAAAGCAACTTTATGAAAAGATCAAAGCGGATGGAGTAGTAGAAGTTTCGTTTATCACGCATTCGCTTGGCGGTTTAGTACTTCGTGCCATGTTACTTTACAGCCAAAACGATGCTAAGTTTCCCAAAATCCGTAAAATTGTAATGATTGCCGCTCCAAATCAAGGAGCAATTTCTGGCGATTTTATGAATAAATATGCTATTTTCAAGTTTATTTTAGGCGTAAATTTGCGTGATGTGAAAAAAGATCCCGAATCATTGGCTCATCAACTTCCCATTAATTTCAATGCCGACGTGGGAATAATTGCAGGATGTAGAGGCAAAAAATCGGGTTACAATCCCTTCATCGGAGAGGATAATGACGGTGAAATCAGACCTGAGGAAACCAAATTAGGAACTGAAAAAGATTTTATCACGATCAAAAGCGATCATATTTCCATACTTTGGAACAAGAAAACACATCAACAAGTACTGCATTTTATGGAATTTGGAACATTTAATCATAGAATTTAATCCGTTTAGCATATTCAGAAATTCTTTGTACTTTTGCAACTTGAACAAAAAAACCTAAGAAAATGAGTCTTGTCGAAAAAATAAAATCCGCAAAAAAAACCGCTTTTTCATTTGAATTATTGCCGCCACTTAAAGGAAATGGCATCAGCGGTGTGTACAAAACCATTGATACGCTGCGCGAATTTGACCCGAAATACATTAATATTACCACACACCGCTCCGAAAAGATTTTCAAAGAAAATGAACTTGGGCTTTATGAGCAGGTTTCCATCCGCAAACGCCCCGGAACCGTGGCTGTGGCGGCCGCTATTCAAAATAAATATAATATTCCGGTAGTTCCGCACATTATTTGCAGTGGATTTACCAAGGAAGAAACCGAATATGTGTTGATTGACCTGAAATTCCTGGACATCAATGACATTTTGCTTCTGCGCGGCGACAAAGCCAAGCATGAAACAGCATTCGTTCCAACCGGACATTCTTACGCAACCGAACTTCAGGAACAGGTAAATCGTTTTAATGATGGCTACTTCTTGGATGGTTCGCAAATGAAGATTATTGAAAAGCCATTTTCTTACGGAATGGCCTGCTATCCGGAGAAGCACGAGGAAGCGCCAAACATGGAAACTGAGCTTTACTGGGCAAAAAAGAAAGTGGATAACGGAGCGGAATATCTGGTAACGCAGATGTTTTTTGACAATCAAAAGTATTTTGATTTTGTGGCAAAATGCAGAGAATACGGCATTGACGTGCCGATTATTCCGGGGTTGAAACCAATTACATTAATGAATCAGCTGACAGTTTTGCCAAAAATTTTCAAATCGGAAATTCCGGAAGACTTCGCCCGCGAACTCCGCAAATGTAAAACAGATGATGATGCCGCCGAAGTTGGTGTGGAGTGGTGCACACAACAAGCCAAAGAATTGATAGAGCACAACGTTCCGAGCATCCATTTTTACAGTCTGATGGCTACTCAAAGCGTGAAACGAGTGGCTGAAAAAGTGTATTAATTATTATTGAGAAAAACTTAAAAAGACTATGTTTAAGCTACTGATTGGGATATTACTGTTTTTTGGATTAATGATTTTGTTTGCCGGAGCTTTGGGCTTAAAGTTCTTGCGAACGCTCTTTGGTCTTGGAAACAAATCACCAAAACAAAGCCCAAACGACCAATCTCAAACCTACTCTGCTCCCGAAAGTCGTGAGAAAGTTTTCAAAAAACATGAAGGAGAATATGTAGAATTTGAAGAAATAGAAGAAAAGCACGAAGAGTGAAGCTTGAAGCACGAAGTAAATTTCCAAAACACTTAACTTCGTTCTTCGATCTTCCCGCTTTTTTAAAAATACCTTTCTAAAATATCCACCACACTGCTTCGATAACTTCGCCCGAATAAATTCAGATGCACCAGCAGGTAGTAAAGTTGGTAAAGTTTAATTTGCTCCTGATAGTAGGATTGTTTGGAAATAATTTCGTGGTAAGCATCGTAAAATTCCGCATCAAAACCACGAAATAAACACGACATAGCCACATCCACCATCGAATGTCCGTAATAAACGGCCGGATCAATCAAATAAGGCGTTCCGTCAGTCGAAATCAGATAGTTTCCACCCCATAAATCTCCGTGCAATAAGGATGGTTTCACTTCTCCAAAAACCTGCCGGAAAATTTTCAAGGCACTTTCTTTGGATGGAATTTTAGCATCATCCAGCGCCTTGTTTTTCTTTGCAATTTCAAGTTGGGGATGAATGCGTTCGTTCCAGTAAAATTCAGCCCAATCGGCGTGAAAAGCGTTCGATTGTGGTAAACTACCGATAAAATTATCCGATGAAAATCCAAAATGGTCGTTGGACACAAGATGTAAATTAGCCAAATCACGCCCGAAATGGGTGTAATCTTTTGCATTCGGTCGCCTGCTCTCAATAAAATCCATCAACAAAAAAGCTTTGCCATCCAACTCGCTCACCAAATGCACTTGCGGAACAGCAATGGTTTTTGTATTCTCAATGGCTTGCAAGCCTTTTTGCTCTGCGAGAAACATAGACTTCGCAAAAGATTTACTGTTTACTTTCAGAAAGAGTTTTTGATGTTGAGTTTCCAGCAGATAAGCTGACGAAATATCACCACCGGAAACCGGTTTGAAGGATTTGATTTCTGAATTAATTTGCTCTGCGATATGTTTGATGATTTGTTCCATAGCCAACGTTATTGATGTGAAATCGTAAAGATAAAAAAGAAAAGGGATTATTCCTAATCACAGGAAAATCCCTTAAATTCTACAGCTTCAAGTCGGTTTGATGCGTTAGTTTTTCACGGGTCAAACGGACTTAAAGCCGTTAGACCCTGTTGGGCTAAATCTTCTTATACACCTCCTCAAACGGTACTCTAAACCGTTCGCCCCAGATACCACGTGTACCTTTTCGAATTCCGCAGGGAATAACCATGTTGATTTCGGCACTGCAAGGCAAGTTGAGCAGTTTCTTCACTCGTCGGCTGTCAAATCCTTCCACGGGACACGTATCGTACCCTTCTTCCGCCATCGCAATCATAAACGTCTGCGCCGCGAGCCCGCATGTTTTATGCACCACTACACGCATATCGCTTTCTGAAATAGTAGTTGTCATCGGGCGGAAAAGGCTGATGGATGTGGAAAGGATCTTTCTGAAAATTCCCAGCAATCCGAAAAAACGACTGTAAATAAACGGCATCAAACGACCGTAGTAAAGTTGGCGGTTTTTCCAGCGACTTTCCTGTCTTTCCGGTGGACTGTATTTGGCGATATTCCCTTTTTCAAATTCCAGAATGGCTTTGGAGCGTTTGCGGTGCAAATCACGTCGTGTAACAAAAACTACGATTTGCTTGGCCGTTCCCGTAGCTCGCTGATCCAGGCAGGCATGCGACATTTTTTTCAACATTTCCGGCTCGGTAATGTGATAAAATTCCCACAGTTGCATATTGGAACTGTTAGGTGCCAGCGTTGCCAGCTCGATGCAGTGCTTTACCTTTTCGGTATCAAGCTCTTTTTCTTCATCGAAATACCGAACTGAACGGCGGAAATTAAGTAATTGCTCTAAAGACATCGCTAAAAAATTTATGAATTACGCATCCCCGCAATACTCTCTCTTAACGATGCAATTTTACTTTCGGCATCGGCTTGTTTTTTGCGTTCGGTTTCTACAATTTCAGGTTTCGCGTTTTGTACAAAGCGTTCGTTGCTCAATTTTTTCATAACTGATTGCAGGAAGCCTTCCAGGTAAACGATTTCATCTTCCATCTTTTTGATTTCTTCTTCCGCGTTTACCAAACTGCCCATTGGAACGGCATATTCCGCTGTTCCAATCATAAATGCAACGGCGTTAGATGCTTTTTCGGTCACTTTCTCGATGCTTTCCAGATTACAAAGCTTGGCAATCACCGCATCGAAATCCGAATTATGACCACCGCTAATTTGTAAATTTAACTGCTCTTTATTCGGGATATTTTTTTGCAAACGAACCGTACGCACGCCCGCGATGACTTCTTTGACTTTTTCAAAATCAGCCATCAGTTTTTCATTGACCGCATTCGCTTTCGGCATCATCTGAACCATAATACTTTCGCCTGTCTGACGAGTTTCGAGCGCCTGCCAGAGTTCTTCGGTAATAAACGGCATAAACGGATGTAACATTTTCAGCAAACTGTCGAAAAATCCGAGCGTGGCGTTGTACGTAGCTTGGTCAATTGGATGTTGGTAAGCCGGTTTTATCATTTCCAGATACCAGGATGAAAATTCGTCCCAGAAAAGTTTATAAACCGCCATCAAAGCTTCGGAAAGGCGATATTTTCCAAATAAATCTTCTACTTCCAGCAATGTTTTTGAAAGTTGCGCTTCAAACCATTCTATCGCGATTTTAGCACTTTCAGATTGTTCAACATCCGCTACTTCCCAACCTTTTACCAATCGGAAAGCATTCCAGATTTTGTTGTTGAAATTACGACCTTGTTCGCACAAGCTATCATCGTACAGCAGGTCATTTCCCGCAGGGGCAGTCAACAGCATTCCCATACGCACGCCATCCGCACCAAATTGTTTCATCAGTTCAATCGGATCAGGTGAGTTGCCAAGTTGTTTGGACATTTTCCGACCAATTTTATCCCGCACAATTCCGGTAAAATAGACGTTTTTGAAACATTCCTGATTACGGTATTCGTAGCCGGACATAATCATCCGCGCCACCCAAAAGAAAATAATATCCGGACCGGTAACCAGGTCGCTTGTTGGGTAATAATACTGAATTTCAGCATTATCCGGATTATTTATTCCGTCAAAAACCGAAATTGGCCACAACCACGACGAGAACCATGTATCCAGCGCATCATCGTCCTGACGCATTTCATAACCGCCTTGCAGTTTTGGGTGTTTATCGGCTTTTGTTTTTGCCAAATTTTCATTTTCAGCCACAATAATCACCTGCTGACCGCCATCCGCCGGAGTGCAGTAGTACGCCGGAATGCGGTGTCCCCACCAAAGTTGACGGCTGATGTTCCAGTCTTTGATGTTTTCCATCCAGTAGCGGTAGGTGTTTTTGTATTTTTCGGGGTGAAATTTCACCGTGTCATTTTCCACGTTGTCAAGCGC
>CAZCIU010000062.1:0-15570 GCA_964498765.1 uncultured Paludibacter sp.
AACTTGCAGATTATTGACACCAAAATAGAATATTTCGACGACGAAGAATTGGATGCTCTCGCCGGAATTTCCCCAGATAATTATTCCAAAAAACAAGTGGAAACCGTATCGGAAGTTTTCTATTCGATGAAGGAAAATGACGTGGCACCGTGGCTTCGTAGTTTACAGTTACGCAATATCCAATTGCCTGATTTTCTGCGTGAAGAAGCGCTGATGATTGTGGCAGAGAGACGGTAAAAATTAGTTTTGACTTTCGAAATTTGGGTTTCGAGATGTTTTTATTAGCATCCAAATAATCACGCCAGAAACTACCGCACTCACAATTCCATATCCCCAGGTTTCGGCTTTTCCGAGGTTTTCCATGACTTCCAAAGTGCCGTTTTCACTGCCGAAATAGGACATCAGAACAATGGTGGCGTTGTTGATAAAGTGAACCAAAATCGGCAACCACAAACTCCCGGACCATACAAGTAAATAACCCAGCAAAGCTCCAAGCACTAAGCGAGGTAGAAATCCGTACATTTGGAAGTGGATTAAGCTGAAAATAATCGCTACTATCCAGATGGCCACGTATTTATTTTTTTTTTCAGAGAAAATATTCTGCAAAGCACCCCGGCAGAAAAGTTCTTCGCCAAACGCAGGCATCACAGCCATTACTATAAGATTGAAAAATAAGCCGTTTATAGTGCTGACATCCAACATTTGTTTGGTCAGTTCACCAGCACGGTCTTCCATTTCCCGAAATTGATTTTCCAAGTTAGCAAGAAATTCCGGGAGCACCATTTGTTCGTTGAAGTGAGCGAGCAGATTGATAAAAGGCGAAATACAGAAAATCAAAAGGATGGACAGAATAGCCTGTTTTGCAGTCGGCATTCTGTGAAGCGAATAGGCTTTCCAGGGCTTTTCATACCAAAGATATCCGCAGATAATCGGAGGTAGCAACAGCGAAAAAACGGACAAAATCAGCTGATTTACTTTTAGTATTTCAATGTCGGTAGTGTTTCCAAAAGCAAGATTGACTATCAGCATTCCCGCCATTGAGAGAACAAAAAAGATGAGAAAAAGCATCAGCAATTTTCCGAAAATTCCCAGATTTCTAAATGTTTCTTTCAGCATATTTTTTCAGATAGATTACAAAAGTACAAAAAAACAGCGTATTTTGTCTATTTGCTCAAATCCGATTATATTTGCCATGATTAAAATTCTGCAATTATGAAGAAATATTTAATTCTCTTGTCGTTCATTTTTATTGTGCTTCTGCTCACAGCACAAACGCAAATCATCGCTCACCGTGGATTTTGGAAAACGAATGGATCTGCTCAGAATTCAATTTCCGCATTAAAAAACGCCAATTCCATCGCTGTTTATGGCTCAGAAGTGGATGTTTGGTTGTCGAGTGATGGTATTCCGATGGTCAATCACGATGATTCAATTTATTTTCAAGGCAATAAAATCTCAGTACAGCATACAGACGCAAAAACGTTGAAATCTATCCGATTGAAAAACGGAGAAAACATGCCAACACTGAAAGAATACCTTTTGGCATTTAAGAAAACAAAAAATATAAAGCTGATTATTGAGCTAAAAAAGCACCAAACTAAAATGCAGGAAGACGAATTGGCTGAAAAAGTGCTAAGAATGGTGCGTAAAATGAAGCTTCAGGATAGGGTAGAGTATATTTCTTTTGGTCTGAATTTTACCACAAAACTAATTCATCTGGATCCGAAAGCAAAAGTTTATTATTTGAATGGCGACTTATCTCCCAAAGTTATGAAAGAAATAGGTGCGGCAGGAATTGATTATCATTATTCGCTTATCCAAAAGCATCCTGAATGGGTGAAACAAGCGAATGATTTGGGTTTGAAAGTAAATGTGTGGACTGTAAATAAGCCTGAGATTATTCGCGAAATGATTGATTACAAAGTTGATTTTATTACCACAGACGAACCGATTTTGGTTCTCGAACTGCTGAAATAAAAAAACTTCCATCCCTTTTCAGGAATGGAAGTCTTTCATACGTTTTCTAAATATAAATTTAGGCGCGTGGTTTTGCTTCTTTTACCACCATCGGACGACCGTCAAATTCAGCGCCGTTAAGTTCTTCGATAGCTTTAGTTGCAGCTGCGTCATCAGCCATTTCAACGAAACCAAATCCTTTTGATCTGCCTGTTTCACGGTCTTTGATGATTTTGCAAGATGATACTTCACCATACTCTTCTACAACACCTTGTAGGTCATTTTCTCGAACTTTGTAGCTCAAGTTTCCAAAATAAATGTTCATAAATAAAAAATAAAAAAATTGAATAAAAATTGTAATTACAGAAAAGTATAAAAACGATAGCTTAAAAATACAATTTTCATTCAATAAAAACTTGGAGAGAATTGTCGGATTTTAAACCAAACGAGAAATACACTGTCCTTTCGGCAACAAAGGAAAGCATTTTTTTTCAATAAACAATCAAAAGATGTAAAAATATTTGAAAAATAGTAAGTTATATGCTTTCTATGAAATGAATTTGAAATCTGTTTGGCAAAAATTCTGCATAGTTTTGAGTTTCAGAATTTTATATTCATGCTCGCACAATTTCTTTTCCAAAAGGAACAAAAGCCAGCTTCATCAACTTGAAATGCTGATGACCAAATGGAATTCCGATAATTGTGATGTAAAAAACTAATCCGAACACAAGATGTGTCAGCGCGATAGGTAGTCCGCCTACGAAAAACCAAATGACATTCATCAATGCGCATATACAGCCGGACGAGGCTTCTTTGTGTACAATTTTCCGACCGAATGGAAGAAGTGCTAATTCAGCTAATTTCAGCGATTGAATGCCGAATGGAATGCCAATAATCGTAATTATCAGTGCCACGCTTGCCAAAACATACTCAATGGCGATAATAATTCCACCAAAAACAATCCAAATTATATTTCCTAAAGTACTCATAAATATTTTGAAAAAAATTGTACAATTTTAATTTCTCACTTGTCCATCGCCCTCAATCACCCATTTGTAGGAGCAAAGTTCCTCCAGTCCCATTGGGCCGCGAGCGTGCAATTTTTGTGTACTGATGCCGATTTCAGCGCCAAGTCCAAACTGTGCTCCGTCCGTAAATGCGGTGGAAACATTGGTGTAAACGCATGCCGCATCCACTGAAATTGTGAAAATCTGCGCATTTTCCTTGTTTTCAGTGATGATACATTCACTATGTTTGGAACTGAATTCTGTAATGTGTTCAATGGCTTCCTGGAGATTTTTCACCGTTTTCACTGACATTTTATAGTCCAGAAATTCGGTTCCAAAACTGTCTTCATCTGCCTTTTTCAATAAATTTTCCGGATAAATTCCTATCAGTTTTTCAAACGATAGTTCATCTGCAAAGATTTGCACGTTTTTTTCAGCTAATTTTATGCAAAGCTCAGGAAGCTCGGCAAGTCTTTTTTCGTGAATTATCAAGCAATCCAAGGCATTGCACACGCTTACACGGCGAGTTTTGGCGTTGAAAATAATTTCTTTTCCTTTCGTCAAATCCCCGAATTCATCGAAGAAAGTGTGACATACACCGGCTCCGGTTTCAATCACCGGAACGTGCGAATTTTCACGCACAAAATTAATCAATCCTTTTCCGCCTCGCGGAATGATTATGTCCACAAATCCAACTGCATTCAGCAATTCAGACGTAGCTTCACGTCCGGCAGCCAATAAAGTAACGCAGTTTTCATCCAAGCCATTTTGCCTCAGTACGTTTTTTATCAGTTCGATAATAGCCAAATTGGAGTTGTAAGCATCGCTACCTCCCTTCAGCACGCAAGCATTGCCCGATTTGAAGCAAAGCGAAAACACGTCGATACTTACGTTTGGGCGCGCTTCGTAAATCACACCGATTACACCAAAAGGAACCGAAATTTTAGTAATTTTCATTCCGTTTGGTCGCTTTGTCTTCATCAAAACTCGTCCGATCGGTGAGGTAAGTTTGGCTACATTTCGTACGTCATTGGCAATGGAAAAAACTCGCTCCGGTGTTAGTTGCAATCGGTCATAAAGCGGATTTATTGGCTCCATTTTAGCCAAATCAAATGCATTTGCCTTAATGATTTCCGAGCATTTTTCCTCGATTTCATCGGCTAATTGGAGTAAAACTTTATTTTTTTGCTCATCTGAAATCAGATTTAGTGTTCGCGAAGCCGTTACTGCATTTTCTTTCCAACTTGTTGGATTATTTGTAGCCATTTCGGAATAAGTTTTAGGAGTTAAAAATTACAGTAAATTCAGCACACGGTCAAGTTCTTTAGAAAGTATGTTTTTCAAAAAATCCAGTTGCTTTATTTCGTTCATCAATTGTTTTACTGCATCCAGATTTTTTGTATCGTTAGCTTTCTTCATTTCCAGCAATTTTGCCTTCCGGCTATTCATAATCAAAGCTAATTTATACTCATAAATGTAGCGTGGAGCCAGGATATTCAGCCTTTTATCGTCCGTTTCCAGCTCGCGAAACTTCGAGTGAATTTTGCTCAAAGTGTATTTTTCGGTCATTAAATCAGCCGCAAATTTGCTAATCTCTACATCGGGATGATTTAAGAAATATTTCTCAATATCTAAATTCTCGTCCTTTGGAAGCTGCTTGAAAGTCTGTAAAACGCTCTCCATCAGCGGATTTTGCAAACTCAGATTGTCGCTTTCGAGTTCTCTCAGAATATAATCGCCAACCGTTACCTTAATTTCCTCATTTCCGTTTTCCTCATTCGTCACAAATTGCAAATGCGAACCGTATTTTATCAAAACCCAAACAATATTTCGCTCCTCGCTTTCAAATTTTTTCTCAATTCGTTCGTTTATCTGAACCGTTTCAGGTGTTTTTGTCTCCGTTTTTGCGGCATCCGTTCCCGGTTTGGGAGTAAATTTCGCTTCGAGTTCCTTATTTTTGATTTTGTTGATTTCGTGATAAAGAAATTGTTCCTGCACACTAAGCAGCGTGCTGCATTCTTTCACATATTCCGCGCGAATTATTTGATTGGGAATAATGGCAATGCTTCGCACAATGTCTTGCACCAAACCTGCCCTTTTTATTGGATCATCTCCGGCATCGTCAAGCAGCAATCCCGTTTTGAAACGTATAAAATCGACCGAATTTTCCTTCACAAAGTCGATGAAATCGGACGAATTGTGCTTTCTGGCAAAACTGTCCGGATCATCGCCTTCCGGCAAGAGCAGCACTTTTATATTCATTCCTTCCTCGAGCAGCAGGTCAATACCGCGCAAGGAAGCTTTAATTCCGGCCGGATCGCCGTCGTAAATGATGGTTACATTTTCGGTAAATCGGTGAATTAGCCGAATTTGCCCCGGCGTAAGCGAAGTTCCCGATGAAGCAACCACGTTTTCAATGCCGCTTTGATGCATGGATATCACATCCGTGTAACCTTCCACCAGAAAGCACCTGTCGTGCTTTACAATGGCTTGTTTGGCAAAGAAAATCCCGTATAGTTCGTTGCTTTTGTGGTAAATTTCGCTTTCGGGAGAATTGACGTATTTGGCTAGTTTATCGTCTTTTTTGAGAATGCGACCGCCGAATGCCAACACTTTTCCGGAGAGTGAATGCACAGGAAACATCACACGACCGCGGAAGCGATCGGCAACGTAATTATTCTCGCCTTCAAAGGTCAATCCGGTCTTTACGAGAAATTCTTTTTGGTAGCCCGATTTTAGTGCTGACTGCGTAAAACTGTCCTTTTCATCGAGACAATAGCCGAGTTGAAATTTCAGAATAATGTCGTCTCGAAAGCCGCGCTCACGAAAATATCCGAGCCCGATTGCTTTTCCGTCGATGTGATTGTGAAGAATATTCGTGAAATATTTCTGTGCAAATTCATTGACCAAAAGCATGCTTTCACGGTCGTTTTTAGCAGCTTCTTCTTCGGGCGTCAGTTCTTTTTCTACAACTTCAATATGATATTTTCGTGCCAAATATTTCAGTGCTTCCACATAACTGAGTTGCTCATGCTCCATGATGAAATGGACGGAATTTCCACCTTTCCCACATCCGAAACATTTGAAAATTCCCTTGGCAGGCGAAACGGTAAACGAAGGCGTTTTTTCGTTGTGAAACGGACACAAACCAAGCAAGTTTACGCCTCTTTTTCGAAGCGTAACATAGTCGCCCACCACGTCTTCAATGCGTGATGCGTCGTTTATTCTGTCTATGGTTTGTTGGTCAATCAATTTTTAGTGTATAGTAAAATATTTGGTAGTTAGATAGTTATTCGTATTCTATTTCTTCAAAATTCCTTTTTCCATGCTTTCGTCAATCAGATTTTTGGCAAATTTCCAGAGTTCTTCCGAGCCACTTTGTATCGCTTGTTTTTTCTCAATGACTTTGTCGTATTTTACATCAAATTCTCGCCAGGTTCCACCCTTGTTGGATGAATTTTGCAGAAGCGGTTCCAGTCTGTCCAGCGAGCGTGCAAACTGACTTTCGGGTGTTTTCATTTCCTCAAATTCCAGCCAGAGATTTACAAATTCTTCTGCTTGCTCTTCCGGCAGAATTCCAAAAATTCGGCGGGCGGCTTTCAGTTCTTCATCAAAATTATCGTGACTTTTCTGCGTATCATACACGAAAACATCACCGCTATCAATCTCCACAATATCGTGAATCAACACCATTTTCATCACTTTTGCCAAGTCAATCGGCTCGTTGGAATGCTCGGCAAGCACCATGGCCATAAGCGCTAAATGCCAGCTGTGTTCGGCATCGTTTTCCTGTCGGTCGCTGTTAATCAGCTTCGTTTTGCGGAAAATATATTTTAGCTTATCAATTTCCTTGATAAATTCGATTTGCTTGAATAGGTTGTTCATATTTTTGTATAACTCAGCTTTTGTTTAATAACTGTGGAAAAGTTTATTCTAATGAAAAGTCTGTATTCTGAAATCTGTTATCTGAGTACTGTTTTCTGTCATCTACTCATTCACATCTTTCACTTCCCGAAAAGCTCGTTCCAATTTCAGCATTTCTTCAGCCATAAATCGGTAAAATTCCATCCACTGAATGCGGCGGTGAATGTCGATGCCTCGTTTTTGGCTATATACGCGACAAACTTCATTGCCGGTTTCGAGCCGATAAGCAAAATTCCAAATCAATCCTTCGGGAAATTCCTCTTCTATCAGCACTTTGTAGCGCTCAAACTGCTCGTAATTTTTGAGCCTTTCAGCTTCGCTTGGATGATTAAATTCCAAAATCACAAATGCACCTTCACGATTCGCGTCAAATTTCAGTTCCACGCCTTTCATCTTGGTATTGTAAAGCATAAATTTGCTTTTTCGCTTGCCCAGCACCGGATGATTGGCGCAGAAAAGCCCAAAACCTTCCCAGAAATCTTTTTTTAGTTGTTTTAATTCGTCGTGGCTGTACATTGAATGCTTGAAACATATTTCTTGTCAAAGTTCCAAACTTTAACAAACTTAGGTTTTCTCAAATTGCAAAACTACTCAATAAAATTATTTTATCAAAGATGCGGGATTGAAAGCTTTGAGAAGTTTTCAACAAAAATAGCTACTTACGTGAACCTCAAAAAGCTAGAATTGTTTTATTTTTAACTTTCAAACATCCATTTTAAATGAAAAAATGTATCTTTGTAGATTATAAAGCTATTTGATATTAAGCTTGTAAATATCGATTGATAATTTACATTCGTTTTTATCTTGTTTACAGAAAAATGTTAAAACAACAATTACAGCAAAAACTTCAGCAAAAACTTTCGCCGGCGCAGATTCAGGTGATTAAGATGCTTGAGATTCCAACATTGGAACTGGAGGAGCGAATCCGACAGGAAATTGAGGAAAATCCGGCATTGGAGGAAGGTGCGGAAGTTCCGGAGCATCTGCTCGACGAGATGGATAATTCGGAGCATGAAGATACAAATTACGATAGCGACCTGGACTTAGGCGATTATATGAATGATGATGAAATACCTGAATATAAGCTGGTTGCGAACAATACTTCCCGAGACGATAAGCACGAAGATATTCCTTTTTCGGCCGGATTTACATTTCATGAACATCTGAAAGATCAGGTTGGGCTGCTACACTTAAACGACAAGCAAAGAAGGCTGGTAGAGTACATTATTGGAAATATAGATGAGGAAGGCTATTTGCGTCGTGATGCCGAGTCTATGGTGGATGACATTGTGTTTCAGGCAGGCGTGGAAACCAGTGATGAGGAGATGAAATCGCTGATTAGAAAAGTGCAGCAATTGGATCCGGCAGGCGTTTGTGCTACCAGTTTGCAAGAATGTCTTTTGCTTCAACTGGAGCGCAGAGAAGCTTCGCAATCTATTCTGGATGCTCGAAGAATTGTAGCTGATTTTTTTGAAGAATTCTCCAAAAAACACTACGATAAAATCATTCGTGCCATGAATCTGACGGAAGACACGCTGAAAGATGCACTGAATGAAATTACCCGATTAAATCCAAAACCGGGAAGTTCCTGGGGTGGAAATGTGCTTGAGAAAACATTCTCGGTCATAATTCCCGATTTCATCGTGGAAAATGACGAAGGCACGCTCACTGTTCAGCTCAATAATGCCAACGTACCGGAGCTTCGGATAAATAACACGTACAATGAAATGTTTGAGGATTATTCAGCCAATAAATCCAATCAGACGCGTGAAATGAAGGATGCTGTGATGTTTGTAAAGCAGAAAATCGATGCTGCGCGCTGGTTTATTGACGCTATCAAACAACGGCAGCAAACACTTCTGACGACCATGACTGCCATCGTAGATTTTCAGCGAGAATTCTTTATTGAAGGTGATGAAATGTTTCTTAAACCAATGGTCTTGAAAGATATAGCTGACATTACAGGTTACGATATTTCCACAATTTCTCGTGTAAGCAACAGCAAATATACGCAAACAGAATTCGGAGTTTTTCCGGTAAAATATTTCTTCTCTGAAGCAATGACCAATGATTCCGGTGAGGAAATTTCCACACGTGAAATCAAAAAAATCATGCAGGAAGTGATTGATGAAGAGGATAAACGCAATCCGCTGAACGATGATAAACTGGTGGAAGCTTTGAAAGAGCGCGGATATCTGATAGCACGTCGTACGGCAGCCAAATACAGAGAGCAATTGAATATTCCTGTGGCTCGCTTGAGAAAGGAAATTTGATAAAATCAGGTGGAAGCGCGCAATCGTGTGTTTCTGAAAACCATACAATAAATCCAAGAACCCAATAATTCCCCCGATGAGAACATTCCTAAAAATTATTTCCTACGTTTTCCAGCCCTTAGTGATGCCTACAGTTGGAATGATTTTGTTAATGCAAATTCCTCTATTTCAGATTTTTAATTTTCAATACAGACTAATTGCCATTGTTGGGACATTTTTATTTACTGGAATTTTTCCGGCTATACCTATTCTGATGATGATGCGAAAAGGGCAGGTAAAAGATTTGTTCATTTCGCGTCGTGAAGAGCGTACAATGCCATATTTGTTCTCATTTTTAGCGTATATTTTCTGGGTTTTATTTCTTTGGCGTACGCTTCAGTTTCCGATGGAATTCGTAGCTATCGCCATTGGTGTAGTTGTAGCTTTGATTTTAATGGTTTTTATCAACTTAAAATGGAAAATCAGTGCTCACGCTGCCGGGATGGGCGGTTTTGTGGGTTGTATTTTGGGAGTTTCGTACTTGATTGGCATCAATCCGCTCGGACTAATTATTACTTCGCTTTTGGTTTCGGGATTGGTTGCCATTTCTCGGATTTACCTTAAAGCACATACACTATCTCAAACCATTGGAGGCTTCTGTTTGGGAGTTACATGTGTCTTATTTTCAGCCTATTTATACACTTTAATAGCTTAATTATCATGAATTATCAGATAGCACAAATAGCAGAACGTTTGCGTGGATTACGCGATGCATTGGATTTAGAAGTAGCGGAAATTGCAGAGAAATGCGGCGTTTCTCCGGAAGATTATACGACGTATGAAAGTGGCGCAGCAGATATCCCTATGAGTTTTCTGTTTACCGTTGCACAAACTTTCGGATTGGATACAACTGAACTTTTGACGGGTGAAACAGCGCGCGCACAGGCTTTCTTCGTTACCCGAAAAGGGAAAGGAATTAGCGTAGAGCGCACAAAAGCTTATAAATATCAAGCGCTAGGTTCAGGATTTGTAGGAAACAGGGCAGAAGTGTTTGAAGTTACCGTAGAGCCAAATGATAATCCGCTTACGCTAAATACCCACCAGGGACAAGAATTTAATCTGGTGCTTCAAGGTGCTATGCAACTGCACGTTGCCGGAAATGATTTAGTACTTTACGAAGGTGACAGCATCTATTTTGATGCTTCAAAACATCACGGGATGAAAGCACTTAACGGCGAAAAAGTGGTGTTTCTGGCTGTGATTGTGTAGGTAAAGGAAAAGTTTGAAAACTTTGTCAAATATTCTTTTAACTAACCGAACATTTTCCAAATAACATAGAGTGATGATTGAAAAATACTTAGAAAAATCCAAATTTACTGATCAGGCAGATTTTAAGAATAACTATAAAATCATTGTTCCTGAGAGATTTAACTTTGGCTACGATGTTGTAGATGAATGGGCGAGAATGGCTCCTGATAAAATAGCTTTGAAGTGGACAAACGATTGCTGCGACACGAGCAAAGAATATAGTTTCGCTGATATGAAACGATATACCGACCAAACAGCGTCGTTTTTTCAGCAGTTAGGTCTCCAAAAAGGCGATATGGTTATGGCTATTCTTAAACGACGAGTTGAATTTTGGTTTACTATCGTAGCCTTGCATAAAATTGGTGTAATCATCATTCCTGCTACGCATTTACTGACCAAAAAGGATTTAATTTATCGGAATAACGCTGCTGACATCAAGGCAATTATTGCTGTAGGCGAAGAACCGATAATTTCGCACATAAATGATTCGATGTCTGAATCTCCTACTGTAGAACATTTGATTTCTATTGGACCTGAAATTCCCGAAAATTGGGTAGATTTTCACCAAGGAATTGAAGCTGCTCCAGAATTTATTCCAATTCCGGATGTCAATAAAAATGAGGATATTATGCTGATGAGTTTCACCTCTGGAACCACCGGAAATCCAAAAATGGTTACGCTCGACTACCTTTATCCTTTGGCGCATATTACCAGTGCGAAATATTGGCACAATTTGCATGAAAATAGTCTGCATTTGACCATTGCCGATACCGGTTGGCTCAAGGCCGTGTGGGGAAAACTGTACGGACAATGGCTTGTAGGAGCATGTGTATTTGTGTATGACCACGAGAAATTCACACCAAGTGAAATGCTTAGGATGATACAAAAACATAAAATCACTTCGCTTTGTGCACCGCCAACCATTTTCAGGTTTTTAATTCGGGAAGATATGTCAAAATACGACTTGTCGTCGCTGGAATATTGCACAATCGCGGGTGAAGCACTCAATCCTGAAGTGTATAATCAGTTTTTGAAATTGACCGGAATAAAGCTGAAAGAAGGTTACGGGCAAAGCGAAACTACGCTTAGTATTCTCACTACGCCATGGATGGAGCCAAAGCCCGGCTCTATGGGACTTCCAAATCCGCATTACGAAGTGGATTTAGTTACTCCTGACGGTCGCTCGGCCGAAGTAGGTGAGCAAGGGCAAATCGTAATTCGAACCGATAAGGCATATCCGACCGGACTTTTCAAAGGATATTATCGCAACCAAAAACTCACCGACGAATGCTATCAAAATCACGTTTACTACACGGGAGATGTGGCTTGGCGCGATGAAGATGGTTATTTCTGGTTTGTGGGTCGTGCGGATGATGTGATAAAAAGTAGCGGCTATCGCATTGGCCCATTTGAAGTGGAAAGTGCGCTGATGACGCACCCGGCGGTGGTAGAATGTGCCATCACAGGCGTGCCGGACGAAATCCGCGGTCAGGTGGTAAAAGCAACTATTATTCTGGCAAAAGAATACAAAGATAAAGCCGGAGAAAAACTGATAAAAGAAATTCAAAATCACGTGAAAAACGTAACGGCTCCTTATAAATACCCAAGAATTATTGAGTTCGTGGAAGAGTTGCCTAAAACTATCAGCGGAAAAATTCGTAGAACAGAAATTCGGGAAAAAGACGGTGTTAGTTAAATAGTTAATATATAGAAAGTTATTTGTAAAAAAATATATCCAATAAATCATAGTTCAGACGATGAAAATAATCAATCTATCCGACCAGCCATCTATTTTTCAACAGTATTTGAAAGAAATCCGTGCTGTTGATATTCAGAAAGATTCACTGCGTTTTCGCCGAAATTTGGAGCGAATGGGTGAACTGATGGCGTATGAAATCAGTAAAACGCTCAACTATCTACCAACAAAAGCGAAAACTCCGCTTGGCGTAGCTGAACTGATGAAAATCGATGAAAAAATTGTAATTTCTACCATTCTGCGTGCCGGAATTCCGTTTCATCACGGGTTTCTAAATACCTTTGACTTGGCAGAAAATGCCTTTGTTTCTGCTTACCGCAAATACAAAGATGCCTTGAAATTCGATATTTTTATTGAGTATATCGCTTCACCCAAACTGGATGGAAAAACACTGATAATCACTGATCCAATGCTGGCTACAGGCGGTTCTATGGAATTGGCTTATGGTGCTTTATTGACCAAAGGGAAACCAAAAAAAGTTATTATTGCCACAATTATTGCCAGCAAACCGGCTGTAGAATATCTTCAAAATGTTTTTGGAGATGAAGTTACACTTTGGACAGCTGCCATTGATCCTGAATTGGACGAACATTCCTACATCGTTCCCGGACTGGGCGATGCAGGTGATTTAGCTTATGGAGCTAAGTTGTAATGAGTTGAATACAAGCTTTTAACAAACGAAAACGAGGAGACTTTGTCCCCTCGTTTTTTGTTATCATTTTGTTCTGAAAGATTATTTTACAGAAGGAGTTACTCCGGTTTTGTAATACTGCATAGCTTTTGGAGCTACTTCTTTCAGACGCGCAATTCGTTTGTCATCAGAAGGGTGAGTACTCATAAAGTCAGAAGTGCTTTGTGAGTTGTCTGCAGTCATTCTTTGCCAGAAAGTTACAGCTTCGTTTGGATTATATCCTGCCATTGCCATAAAGATAAGACCAAGTTCGTCAGCTTCATACTCTTGATTTCTGGAGTATTTCAGCAACATCATTTGTCCACCAATACCGTAAAGAAGACCTACACCGTTTTGAACAGCTGCTGATCTGCCACCAACTACAGCACCCAAAATAGCACCACCGTATTGAGCAGCCACTTGCTGACTGTATCTTTCGGCACTGTGACGTGCTACAACGTGTGCAATCTCGTGTCCAACTACTACGGCCATTCCGGTTTCACTCATTGTTTTAGGAAGAATTCCATCAAAAACGGCGATTTTACCGCCCGGCATTGCAAATGCATTTACCTGATTTACTTTGAAAAGATTGTATTCCCACTCAAAGTTTTTGATTTGATCTTCCAATCCATTTTCTCTCATGTATTTTTCTACTGCACCGGCAATGTTTGTTCCAACACGTTTCACCATGGCTGCGTTTGTTTTGTCGGTAGATAGAGGAACTGAATCTTTCAATTGTTTGTATGCTGCAAAACTCATTTGGTTAAGCTCTGCATCTGACACTAAATTTAGCTGTCTGCGTCCCGTAAGCATTACCGATGAACAAGATGCCAACACAATAGCCGCAAGAATAGTTGGGATTAGCTTTTTCATGATTAATCTTTTTATTTGTTATAAGTTTATGTAATAGTTTCTAAATGATATATCTTTGCAAATATATACTATTTTTAAAACAAAACAATTTTTATGCCGAAATTATTTCTGAGAACATATTGGAAATCAATCGCAATCTGTATTATTATATTTATTCTGTCATCCATTACTTTCAAATCAATTCCTGACGTAGCCAGATTTCATAATAGTGATAAATTTACGCATGTTTTAATGTATATCGGATTAGGCTTTATTGCTTACTATGAATTTTTAAAAGATAAATATTTTAAGCTAAGATATCGAAATTGGCTAATGATGATGTTTGTGGCTTTTGTGCTTTTCGGAGGAATTATAGAAATTTTACAAGGAACGATTTTCAAACCCAGGACTTCCGAGTTTGCAGACTGGATAGCTGATATTCTAGGTTTAATTCTCGGAATGAGCGCTGGATGGACGCTTCGAAAGTTTTTAGTGAAAAAATAGAATAATGTGCTAATATACCAATAACCAATAACTAATAATCAATAACCAACAACCGGCAGTTGAGCTTGCCGAACGGTAGTTGAGCTTGTCGAAACTAACCAATAACCAATCAACCAAATTATGCAAGAATTACTTAAATATCAAATAGGAATAACACTCATAAAAGGCATCGGGCCGAATTTGGGGAAGAACCTGATTGCGTATTTGGGTAGTGTGGAGGCTGTGTTTAAGGAGAAAAGACAAAACCTGGCTAAAATTCCCGGAATTGGAGAAGTCTTATCCAATGAAATTACTTCTCAAGATGTGCTTCGGAGAGCGGAGAAAGAGATTGAATTTATTCAGAAAAACAAGATTCAAACCTTATTTTTTACAGATAAATCATACCCATATCGTTTGAAGGAATGTGCCGATTCGCCTATGATGATGTATTACAGAGGCTCTTGCAATCTGAACGAAGGAAAATACATCGGTGTGGTTGGTACAAGAAAAGCTACCGATGTTGGCAAAGAAATTTGCAAAAGTATCATAGAAGATCTCTCAACAAAAATTCACAATGCGGTGATTGTAAGTGGATTGGCGTATGGAGTAGATATTTGTGCGCATAAGTCAAGTGTAGATGCCGGAGTTTCAACTATTGGCGTATTAGGGCATGGATTGGATCGGATTTATCCTGCCATGCATCGCCCTACTGCCGTAAAAATGCTCGAAAAAGGTGGATTGCTAACCGAATATATGAGTGAAACTAATCCCGACAGACAGAATTTTGTACAAAGAAATAGAATTATTGCAGGAATGTGTGATGCTTTGCTTGTTGTCGAATCGGCAGCAAGGGGTGGTGCGCTTATTACGGCCGAATTGGCAAATGACTATAATCGGGATGTGTTTGCTGTGCCGGGCAGAGTAAATGACGAGTGGTCGGCTGGCTGTAATCTTCTGATTAAGAAGAATAAAGCCTCACTTGTAGAATCTGCAGACGACATTATTAGATATATGAATTGGGAAGTTACAGAAAAACAAAACGCTGCTGTACAAACTTCACTATTCGAAGAATTGACCGAGTCTGAGCAGGAAATAATTGCTCTTTTACGTCAATATTCAGATGGAATTCATGTAAACGAATTAGCTGTAGAATTGGCAGTGCCATTCAGCAAGCTTTCATCTAAACTACTTGCTATGGAATTCAAAGGACTTGTGCGATGCCTGCCGGGAGGGATTTATAAGGTGGTAAAATAGTAAAACAGTAAAAATAATAAGTAGTTTATAAACACATCATTTTTTGAAAATATAAAAGAGGCTGTCTTAAAATAGGACATCCTCTTTCATTTTGCCATAATAATAAGC
>CAZCIU010000063.1:0-15450 GCA_964498765.1 uncultured Paludibacter sp.
CGATACTCCAATCGTCCTGATTTAGAAATAGTTGATTTTAGAAATAATGTGCTTTACAATTGGGGAAGCAACAATGCGTACGGCGCCGAAGGAGGTAGCTATAACATGATAAATAACTACTACAAACCCGGTCCGGCTTCCGGTTCCAGCTCTCGAAACCGATTTATTCAGCCTTACGGCGATGATGGTAGCAACGCTCAGCCGATTGGAACTTACGGAAAATTCTACATGAGCGGAAATGTGATGACGACCAATGCAACGATTACCTCCAATAATTGGGCCGGTGTGTCCATGGCAAACGGGATTCCGTCAGGAACAACCTTGGCTAATTTGAAATCAGAAACTGAATTTGAAATTTTACCCGTAAAAACTCATTCGGCGGAAGATGCATTTGATTTGGTTTTGAAATACGCAGGAAGTTCATTTGCGAGAGATACGCTGGACAGAAGATATGTTCGTGAAGCTCATGAAGGCAAAATTTCGGCCATTGGCTCCAATGGTAGCGTAAATGGATTAATTGATACTCAGACAGATGCAGGCGGTTGGCCAAATTTACAATCCACAACTCCGCCAATCGATATAAACCTTGATGGAATTCCGGATGCCTGGTTTGATGCAAATTTTCCGGGCAAAACCGCCAATGATAAAGACGAAAGAGGTTACACGATTTTGGAAGTGTATTTGAACAGCATTGTGGAAGAAATTACAGAAGGGCAAGGTTATATTTATCCAGAAATTCAGGAAAGCGAAAATATTTTCTGCGGTGCAGTTCCTACGGATGGCGTTATTCCTGAGGCACTTAGCGGATTAGTTACCGGAGGAGCAATCAGTACAGCCGGAAACAGGAACGATGCTTGTACAGAAAATGGCTACACATGGCGCACAAGCGATGTGACTTTCACGCTTCCGCCTCATGCTACGTTTAATGCAAATTTCACAGCAAACGGAACTCGTTTTGTTCACGTAATTATCAATGGTGACGAAGCAAATCAATTGACTTACGACCTGAAAAGTACATCATGCATTCCGTTTAGTCTGAATTTGAAAAACGAAGAAAATGCAACACTTCAAATCAAAAGTTACGGTTCGGATCGGGTTACTTTATCGCAATTTAGCATGACTGAAATGTGCATTACTAAACAAGTTGCAACGAGCTTAAACTCAATTTCCGAAATCCAATCGCAAGTTCAAATCAGCAAAGATTTTATCCAAGCTGATACAACTGAAATTAGAATTTACAACATCAACGGTCAACTGATTAAATCGGAAAGAAATACGCAATCAATGTTTATCGGCGATTTGAACAAAGGCGTATATATTACTCATGTTCAACTGAAAGATGGCTCAAAAGAGAACTTGAAATTTGTTAAATAAAATGAGAATTTTCATTTCAATAATATTGCTGGCTTTTTCATCGCAGTTTTTTGCCCAAACTCCTGCATTTCCGGGAGCGGAAGGTGGCGGAAAATACACCACCGGCGGTCGTGGTGGAAAGGTGCTTTATGTAACTTCATTGGAAGATCATGAAGATGAAGGTACCTTGCGCTGGGCAATCCGTAAAAAAGGTCCGCGTACCATTTTGTTCAAAGTTTCAGGTACAATTCAGCTTACAAAACCGCTTGTAATCAACAATGGCGACGTTACCATTGCAGGACAATCGGCTCCTGGCGATGGAATATGTCTGCGTGATTATGAAGTAAGTATCAGTGCTGATAATGTGATTATCAGGTATTTGCGTTTCCGACTGGGCGATGAAACTTCACAACAAGAAGATGCATTTTCCGGCATGCGAAATAAAAATGTGATTATCGATCATTGTAGTATGAGTTGGAGCGTGGATGAAGTTTCGTCATTTTATGACAATGAAAATTTTACGATGCAATGGTGTCTGATTGCTGAAAGCCTGAAAACTTCTGCACATCGCAAAGGCGACCACGGTTACGGCGGAATTTGGGGTGGGAGAAACGCTACTTTCCATCACAATCTGCTGATTAGTCACGACAATCGGAACCCACGGTTTTGTGGCGGAAGATACAGTAATTTATCGAATTTGGAGAGTGTAGATTTCAGAAATAACGTTATTTACAATTGGGGAAGCAATAATTCCTATGCCGGAGAGGGTGGAAATTACAACATGGTAAATAATTACTATAAACCCGGTCCGGCTTCTAAAAACACCGATCGTTTCCTAAATCCGTATGCCGATGATGGAAAAAATAATCAGCAGGCTGGCATTTTTGGGAAATTTTTCCTGAAAGGAAATGTGATGGTTGGTGATAAAAAAATCACCAAAAACAATAAATTGGGCGTTGAACTGGATAAGAATACTTTCGGGAAATACGCACCAAGCGTTACAAAAGACGAAGTTGTAGTTTCTACGGAATTTCCGATGGAAAAAGTCAGAACCACTACGGCGAAAAAAGCATTTAGAGAGGTGTTGAAATATTCCGGAGCATCGCTTTTTAGAGATAAATTGGACGCACGCTATGTTCACGAAGCCAAAACCGGAACTTTCACTTTTACCGGCTCAAAAGGCAGTACAAATGGATTAATTGACAGCCAAAATGACGTTGAAGGCTGGATTGAATACAAATCTGCACCGGCTCCAATTGACAATAACAACGATGGAATTCCGGATGCATGGCTGGAAAAGAAATTTCCAGGAAAAAAATCGACCGACTTGAATAAACAAGGTTATACTTTGCTTGAAGTTTATTTGAATAGTTTGGTTAAACACATTAAATAGAAAATTACTTTTCTTTCCCCTGAAATATTCTCAATTCATAAGTTTATTTTCATTCAAAAAATCGACCATGAGAAAACTTTACCTAATCGTAGCCATTGTATTTGGTTTTATTTTCAGCTCTCAGTCACAAAATGAAACAGCAAAAACCGATGTTTGGGATTTTGGAGCTTATCAGCTGAGCACCGTTGATTTCAACAATATGCTGGACGTCGCAACTATCAATTCCTGGTATCCATCAAGCATAACTCCCGGAACTTCGGGGCAAACATTCCCATCTTCATTCACTTCGGGAATTCTTAGCTGGACAAGCACTTCTTCTACGAGCGATCGACTACGAACTTCCAACACCGAATTGACGCGCTACGATGCAAATGGTGTGCCTGTGGCATGGGGCGTGCAAAGTCTGACCGGCTATCTTTACGTAAATGCGAGCGGTGCCACCGGAAGATTTTTGAGCCTGAATTTGAATGAGGACGATGAAGTGAGCATCCTTGCCAAATCACAAAACGGCACAGGAATGCTGACTTTTGAATATGTGGTTGAAAGCGGACAAAAAGACGTTCAAGCCTTGTCAAATACGGTTGGAGCTTACAATTTTGTTGCAAAAAAAGCCGGAGTTTATAAAATTTACGATACGGTTGACAAACCATTTTATTACCGGATTTACAGAAAACCGGCTACTTACTTAATGGTAAGTGGTACAGTTGATATTACCGGCGCTTCGGATATCCCGACGGGTTATGCTTTGAATTTTACGAATGAAGCCGGCAAAGTTTGGACTGTAACTCCCGATAATTCACATAATTTTTCAATTCAATTACCTGCCGAAAAATCATATAAAATAAGTCTTGAAAATGCGAATGGATATATTATTTCAGAAAATGACCAATTTACGCTGAATGAAATCACTGCAATAAATCCAGTTGTAAAAAAAGTGTCGTTATTTACGTTAAGCGGGTATTTGAAAGGTACAGATTTGAGTGATTATTCAAATGTGGAGTTAATTTTTACACCAAAATCAACTACTGATATCGTCGCAACTGCAATAATTGAACCAGCGACCGGGCACTATTCTGTGCTATTGGAACCGGGAATAGAGTATGCTATTTCCGCAATCGGCTTGAATGATTATACTCAGATTTCTAAATCCATTGCAATCCATTCAGATTTCACAATTGATTTGTATTTTTCGCAAAAACCGGTTTACAAAGTTACACTCACAACAAATATAATTCCCGAAATTGAGCCCAAAATCACTGCAATTTTCACTAATTTGAACGAGCCGGGTTATACCTATACATTTTCCGATATAAATGAAATTAATCTTCGAAACGGAGTTTACTCGTTGTCTATAAGTGGTTTAGATGAATATTCTTTGCAATTAGGATTAACTTCAAATGTGGTTGTAAAAGATAATAATACTACAAAATCAATTGCGCTCGTGCCCGTCACCGTATGGTCTTTTGATGATAAAGTGATAAATGCGTCCACTCCTGCTTACAAAGGATTGCTTTTCTCGGGTTCACCCTACAATGAACAAGCAAAAGGACATTTAGTCCTGAAAAATGACAACACAGTGCAAGTGCCTATAATTCCCGGCCAAAAAATGGTTGTAACATATTATTATTCAGCTAATTTCAAGGTCGATGGTGGCGATGCTGTCACCACTTCGAGCGGAAGTACAAATCAGCTTGAAACCAAAGAATTTGTCTATGAGGGTACTACTAGCGGATATATGACTATTTCAAATGCAGGTGGAACTTCATATATTACTGAAATCAAAGTAATCAGATTTTTCCCTTACGAAAAAGAACTTTATGTTGGTCGGGATAAAAATTTCCTTTCAATAAATACCGCTCTTCAAGCTGTCAGAAGCATGAATAGATCCGAAAATGATACCGTAAAAATCATGATTGATCCGGGAAATTACGAAGAAATGTTGGTGATTGACGTTCCAAATGTGAGTTTGATAAATGCTTCGCAAACGCCTGACATCGCGCTTTTGAACAAAGGTGTGGATATTTCTCCCAATGCCGTGCGAATTACAAGCTATTACGGTCATGGATATAATTATTTCAGCATGGGGCCCGATCAAAAATGGAGTGCTGATCATTTGAGAGTGAATGAGGAAAACGGCTACACCAATTACAATAATACCGGAAGTGGTACCGGAAATAATTCGTATTGGAATGCTACGGTTGTGGTAATGGCACCCGGATTTACAGCCGAAAATATCATTTTTGAGAATTCATTTAATCAATATATTTCTAAAAAAGAAGCTCAGGATGTGGTGGTTGAGTGGACTTCCGGTGGAAAAGGAGTTCGCCCGACTGATGTCGGAAATACGCAGGTGCAAAACAAAAGTTTTGTAGAGAGAGCTTCTGCAATCGCCTACACAAAAGGCGGAGATCGTTCCATTCTTTACAATTGTAGATTAATTGGTCGTCAGGATACGTTTTTTGGCGCGGAAGGTGCGCGCGTAGTTTCTTACAAAGGCGCTTTGATGGGCGGAACAGATTATATTTTTGGCGGAATGACTTTGGTGGCTTACAAAACTGACCTGGCAATGAATACAAGCGAAGCTAGCACCGATGTAGCCTACATTACAGCTTCTCAGCAAAGCTCATCCAGAGGATTTTTATTCTACGAATGTAACGTCACTTCTGCCAATCCCGGCACAGAAACAGCATCTGCATATCGCTCCAAACCGGGATATTTTGGACGTCCATGGCTGGCAAATACCAGCGAAGTGGTTTTTTATAATACGCAAATTCAAACCAGCAATAATCCGAATTTTTCCGGTCAATCTTTGATTTTGCCAATCGGTTGGAACAGTAGTTTGGGTGGAACTTCCGACAAAGTCTATGAATTTGGCACTAAGGAAATTTCTGGAACTGATAATTCGAGTGCAAGAGCTACCTGGTCGCACGTGCTTACCGAGCCAAAATTAACCGACGGAACAGAAATCAACACCTTTAATTTTACCAAAGGAACTGACAATTGGGACCCAATTCCAATGCTTTTGGCGAAAGATAACGCTACCGGATTGCGAGATATAAAACAATCAAACGCGCACATCTATTCACACGGAAACGATATTTTCATTTCAAATATTGACGAAAAAACGCAAATTGAAGTTTTTGGTTTGGATGGTAAGCGAATTTTATCCAAAAAAATCGTAAATGACACCTCTTTTCAGCTGGAAAATGGAATTTGGATTGCACGCGCAATATCCAATCAAGGAATTAAAACGGCCAAACTAATTATTCGATAAAAACTTAATCATATAACATTTTGACAATCATGAAAAACCTATACATAATCTGCACTTTTTTTCTGATACTTTTTTCAGCACAGCTAAAATCGGAAGTAATCATCAATGAAAATTTTCAATCCGATTTAGTTGGTTGGAATTTGATAAATGCCACGCAAAACAAGTCAGGAGCGGGGAATTCAGCCATCGGCGGAACGAACGGAACAATTACTTTGGAGAAAAAAAGCATTGGCGGAATTGTAGAAACTCCGACGATTAACGATCCAACTTCCATAACAATTATTACTAATAACACTGGAAATACAAATCGCTCATTTACACTGAATTACTGGGATGGTGAAGCCTGGCAGTTTATTGATAAAAAAACGGTTTCGCTAAAAGCTGAAAAATGGGAAATCGACATCATCGGCGTGAGCGGATCAACCAAATTACAAATCGTAAACGAAGGTTCAAATCCTTTTGTAATTTCTGATATCATCATTGAGGGTGGTTCTATTCCGCTTAATAGCGATGCGGAAATTCTTTCATTTACTCTTCCAAATCAAATCAGCGAAGAAATTATTAATTCTGAAAATGCCACAGTAAACATTGAACTTCCACTCGGTTCAGATTTAATGTTGACGCCATCATTGTTGGTAATTTCTGATTTTGCAACAATAAATCCTACGGGAAATATTGCTCAGGATTTCTCAAAATCCGTTCAGTATGAAGTTACTGCGCAAGACAGAACCGTGAAAAGCTGGACTGTAAATGTGACATTGAAAGCTTCATCGGAAAATGAAATTTTAGCTTTTAAATTAGCTAATAATCAAATCGGAAGTGCTTCCATCAATTCTTCGAACGGAATAATTTCTGTAAAAATGCCTTTGGATGCGGATATTTCAGACATTGTTCCGGCTAAACTTACCATTTCGCTCGGAGCAACTATTTCTCCATCAGCCACTGAAAGTCGAAATTTTAATTCAGATGTGGCATACACTGTAAAAGCGCAGGATGAAACAGAAAAAACCTGGACAATCAAGACGCAAAAAGTGGAAGATATTGCTTCCGGAATTAATTTTAATAAAGTAGTAGGTTGGGCAGATGCATACGGTGGACCAGCATATTCAACAACAAAACCAGTTAGCAATGTTGCCATTTCCACCACAACGGGCGGAATGGGTGGTGATACAATTTATTTTACACCATCCACATTCAATGACCTATGTCTGGTTCTTTATAATCGGATTAATTATAAGAATTACAGCAATTCTCCCTTGACTATTGTACTGGAAGAAGGAATTTACGATGGAAGTGGAGTTAGTGGCGATGCCGGCAAAGTGTTCTCTAACAATATGTTGACAGTGCAAGAACAAGGCGATATTTCAATTCTTGGCAAAGGAAATGTGCAGTGTAAATTCGGAATAAACATCAAGCGATCATACAATATCATTATCCGAAACTTGTATTTCTGGGGATATTCTGACGATGCAATTAATGTGGGCGAACCGGAAACTCATCACGTTTGGATTGATCACTGTACGGCCGGTGCGCCTTCGCAAGCCGAAGTTCCATCGAATAAAGATGCGGTTGATGGGACGTTTGAAGTGAAAAACGGAGCCAGCTACGTGACAGTTTCATGGAGCAAAACCCAAAATCACTGGAAATCCTGCCTTATCGGGCATAGCGATAGCAATGGTGCGGTTGATACAGACCGATTGAAAGTTACCCATTTTGCTAATTATTTTTACAATACATACAGTCGTCATCCACGCGTTCGTTTCGGGCAGGTTCATGTGCTGAACTGCATGTTTTACAATTCGGGCTGGGGACTGGATGATAGCTACAAAACTTCGCATTCCATCGGACTTGGATATGGTACGGGAGCTTCCAATAATTCGGAAGTGGTTATGGAAAACAACTTTTTCCAGGATGTTCAATTTCCATTTTATGCCGATAGATCAACAGCTGATTTTCAAGCAGTTTTTGGTTTGTCAAGTTCTTCTACTGGAAATAAACCGGCAAAAAGCTTGAAACAAATGGGAAATGCTTACGATGACAGCAAACTTACGCGTGATTTACAAGCTACAAAAGGAGTTTTGCCAACTGCACTTAATCCCGGAAATCGTTCCATTAAATTTGATGAATTAAATCCTGAAATAGCATTTAATCCTTCTGATTTTTATGAGTACAATGCGTTCAACGCACAGGAAATTAAGGATTTAGTGCCTCAATTTGCCGGATCTGGAATTCTGAGTTGGGAGGATATGAAAGGTTCGCCGACAACGTCCGTTGCATCTGTGAAGGACAAAAACGCTGATAATTTCTTCGTTTATTCCCAAAATGGCAAAATTCATATTTCGGGTATTTATGGAATTTCAAATGTGCATGTAGTGGATGTTGCTGGAAGAACTGTTTTCAATCAATCTATTGAAATTAATTCCAACACAGTAATTCCTGCACATTTTGGAAAAGGAGTATACGTTGTGAGGATTAATAATTCTTCTAAAAAGTTGGTTATTAGGTAATTCGAAAGCGAGTTTTTTTCGTGTATGATTTGCAGAATTTCTAAAAAGCTAACTTCCTCATTGATTGGATTGTGTACATACACAAAAATTTCTTAAAATATTAGTTTTTGTTGTTTTTTATATTTATTTTTACGGCAGAAAATAAAAATATTATCAAAATTATTTATTATAAACATTTAAAAACACAATTATTATGAGAAAACTTTTACTTTTTGTTGCGTTGGCAACTTTTTCAATGACTACATTCGGTCAAACAACAGTTTGGAATGTAGGTAATGATGCAACTAATTTTCCGGTTTCCGCAGGAATTGGAGCTGGACCGGATAAATCCGTTTATGTTAATGCTTTAGGTATTCATACCGGTTCTGCTACAAATACCAATATGGGGCAAGTTGAAGCAAACAGCAAAACATTTACTTCTGCGACAGATGTGGAATATAGTTTTGTTAATCGGTTTAAATTTAATGGAGCTGGATTGTCAACAGATGATTTTACTGACGGACTTCCAAACTTATTGATGCCTAAACAAAGATATTTGACAATCGATGTAGCTGGAAACTCAACCTTGTATTTTATAGGAACTTCCGGTTCATCATCTTCTGCAAGAAAAATGTTTGTAACAGATGGTGAAAAAATGATTGGTACACTTGATTATCCTGATGGAACGTTGAAAGAAGGTACTGTAAACTATACTGGTGCAGCTACAAAACTTTACATTTTCTGTAACGCGGCAATCAACTTGTATTATATTTCTGCAACCAATACAGTTACTACTTCAACAAACACTGTAAACGCTAACAAAGCAGTTGTTGCTGAAAAATTCTTTGATGTTTTAGGTCGTGAAGTTTCTCACAAAACAAAAGGACTTGTAATCAAAAAGACTATTTACGAAGACGGAACTTCTTCTACATCAAAATCATATATTCGCAAAGAAGACTAATTTTTATAGTAAGCCAATGATAGTCGATTGAAGATTATCATTGGCTTTTTTGTTTTAAATACTCAGATTTCCATGTGTAAATCAATAATCATTCTAATTTTTTGTGTGTTTTCTTTGGGTGTGAATGCTCAGGAAAACCTTTCCAAATCCTGGGTTTCAGACCTTGGAAACGGCAAATACAAAAATCCGATTTTACATGCAGATTATTCCGATCCGGACGTGTGCAGAGTAGGGGATGATTATTATATGACGGCATCAAGTTTTGCGAGTGTACCCGGATTGCCGATTTTACATTCAAAAGATTTGGTGAATTGGAAATTAATCGGACACGCCATAGAAAAATTGGAACCGCAGGATGTTTTCTCAACAATGCAACACGGAAACGGCGTTTGGGCACCATCCATCCGTTTTCATAAAGGCGAATTTTACATCTATTGGGGTGATCCGGATTTTGGGATTTATATGGTAAAAACCACCAATCCTGCCGGAAAATGGTCGAAAGCTGTGATGGTAAAACCCGGAAAAGGGCTGATTGATCCGTGTCCGCTTTGGGATGAGGATGACCGGGCGTATGTGGCGCATGCGTATGCGGGAAGTCGTGCCGGAATTAAGAGTATTTTGGCTGTGTTTGAGATGAATGCGGAAGGCACAAAAGCCATTTCACCAAGTCGTACTGTTTACGATGGCCATGAAATCGACCCAACTATCGAAGGTGCAAAATTCCACAAACGAAACGGTGAATATTACATTTTTGCTCCTGCCGGCGGAGTTGCTACCGGTTGGCAAGTGGTGATGAAATCCAAAAACATCTACGGTCCTTACGAGCGAAAAGTGGTGTTGGCGCAAGGAAAAACGCCGATTAACGGTCCGCATCAGGGTGCGTGGGTAGATACGCAGGAAGGCGAGGATTGGTTTTTCCATTTTCAGGACAAAGGCGCTTACGGCCGTATCGTTCATCTTCAACCGATGGTTTGGAAGGACAACGGATTTCCTGTAATCGGCGTTGACAAGGATAATGACGGTGTTGGAGAACCGGTTTTGGAGTATAAAAAGCCGAAAATTTCAGGTAATTATCCAAAACAAACACCTGCTGAAAGTGACGAATTTTCGACCAACGAATTAGGATTACAATGGCAATGGCACGCCAATCCGACCGATTGGTGGAGTTTTTCGGATGCTCAAAAAGGAATTCTCACGCTTTTCTCCGTTCCCATTCCTGAAAATTATAAAAATCTATGGGATGTTCCGAATTTGCTTTTGCAGAAATTCCCTTCGGATAAATTCACATCAACAGTGAAGTTTACCTTCAAACCTGACGAACGATTTGTCGGTGAGAGAGCCGGTTTGGTCATTATGGGAATGGATTACGCCTTGCTTTCAATCGAAAAAACGAAGGATGGCTTTTCTATTTCGCAGGACGAATGCATCGGAGCCGATAAGGGAAAAGCAGAAGTGAAAAATGAAACAATTTCAGCCAAGCAATCGGATGTTTTCTTTCGCGTAAGTGTTGGTAAGGATGCGATGTGTGATTTTTCGTACAGTTTGGACGGAAAGAAATTCACCAAAATCGGCAAAACTTTCAAAGCCCGAGAAGGCAAATGGATTGGTGCAAAAGTGGGAGTTTTCTGCTCACGCCCAATCAACAACAACGATGGCGGAAGAATGGAAATTGATTGGTTTAGAATTGATTAAGGTGTTTCTCGCAAAGTCGCCAAGACGCAAAAGATTTCAAAGAATAAGTAATTAGATAAAATGTTTCAAATAAAAAACATACATACTTTTAAGTCCCCTTTCGGGGGATTTAAGGGGCTTTTGCTTCTGTTTTTTCTTTCCATCTTCGGGTTTATCAACGCCCAAACAATTCTGATAAACGGCATTCCGCGTGATACAAGCTACACGGTTTACAGCTCATTTGTTAAAGAAAAAAAGAATTTTCCTTTTATTCAATTGGTTGATACAAAGGCAAATGATTTGGAAACTTACGACAATGTTCCTTACAAAACGATTTCTGAAACCCGAAAACTTTCATTAAATATTTTCCGACCAAAATCATCCGAAAAATTCCCTGTTGTGCTGATGATACACGGTGGTGGATGGAATTCCGGCTCGCCTGAATTGCAAAAAGCCCTGGCGGTTAGCCTGGCTCGAAAAGGTTTTGCATCTGTCACCGCCGAATATCGCCTCATACCCGAAGCGCTTTATCCGGCCGGTGTGGAAGATTTGAATGACGCAGTAAAATGGATTTACGAAAATGCTGAAAAATATAACTTTGACAAAATGAAAATTGCTGTTTCAGGATGTTCTGCCGGTGGTCAGTTGGCTAATTTGATTGGAACGAAAAATAAAAACGGACTAATAAAAGCGATAGTTAACATGGATGGCCTGTCAGCTTTTATCGATGAGGCAACCATCGATCGGGCACAAAAAGCGCGCGATAACGGCACAAAACTGCCTGTGGATGCCCAGTGGCTGGGTGGAATCTATTCTGAAAAATCACAAACCTGGCACGAAGCATCGGCTTTGTCGTGGGTGAATGAAAAATCAGCTCCGGTTTGCTTTATCAACAGCTCCATTCCGCGTTTCCACAATGGCCGAGATGAGCAAATCCAACTGCTTGAATTGTCGAATATATATTCCGAAGTTCACACTTTCGAAAAAAGTCCGCACACATTCTGGCATTTCCATCCGTGGCATATCTCTACGATCAATTATATGGCTAATTTCCTGGATAAAATTTTCCAAAAAGAAACAAATAAATTCGATAGGAATGGTTACGATATCGTTGTGGCACAGGACGGAAGCGGTGATTTTACTTCGGTTCAGCAAGCCATCAACGCGGTTCCTGATTTTCGGAAAAAGCAAACACGAATTTTCATCCGAAACGGCTTTTATTGGGAAAAAATCATCATTCCCGAAACCAAAGACAGCCTAATTCTTATCGGCGAAGACAAGTTCAAAACCATTCTTTCATTCAATAATTTCGCATCGAAACCGACCGGATTTGGAGACCAATTGGGCACTTCCGGTTCGGCAAGTGTCTATATTTCACCCAATAACTTTTCAGCTAAAAATATCACGTTTGAAAATGGCGCCGGACCCGTTGGGCAGGCAGTTGCGGTGATTGTGAGAAGCGACAAAGCAAGTTTTGTGAATTGCCGATTTCTGGGATTTCAGGATACGCTTTACACGCATAAAATCGGCAGTCGGCAGTACTACAAAAACTGCTACATCGAAGGAACGGTCGATTTTATTTTCGGCTCGTCGGTGGCATTTTTCGAAGAATGTGAGATTTTCTGCAAAAATAATGGCTACGTAACTGCGCCTTCCACGCCACAAAACAGTCCGTTCGGCTATGTTTTCTACCAATGCAAAATTGACGGCGAAAATCCGAATTCGTTCTTTCTCGGCAGACCGTGGCGACCTTTTGGAAATGTAGCATTTATCGAGTGTAAAATGAGCGACGTCATCAAACCCGAAGGTTGGAATAATTGGGGAAAGGTTTCGAATGAAAAAACGGCTAAATTTCTTGAATACAAGAATACAGAAAAAGGCGGAAATTTACAGAATAAACGAGTAAAATGGGCTAAAATTTTAACCGAAAAACAAGCAAAAAAATATACAAAAGAAATCGTGTTGGGGAAAGATTTTCCGTTTTAATCCATACGCTCGCTCCTCACAATCTTCCCTTATGATTAAGGGAAGTCCCCGAAGGGGGATGGGTTAGAAAAATGGAAATTCTTGTAATAATCAATGATTACTCATTAAAAATTTCATATTAATCAAAATCAACAAAATATCTTATATAAAATGAAAAATAAATTCACTTTCTTCCCCTTGTGGGTAAAGTCTTGCAGAGGATTGGGACTTTTTATCTTATTGACATTCTTCCTAATCGGAAATGCTCAAACCATTACAGTGAAAAACACTTCTAGTCAAGCAATCAAAGATTACGTGGTTGAAATTCCGGTGAAAAACTTAAAACTGTCCATTGGAAATTATATGATAGTTTCAAATGATGGGGTAGAAGTGCCACTCGAAATTGTCAAAGATTTGAAAGGCAATGAGTTGGCCATTTTTCCTGTTGAGAAATTGGAGGCAAATTCTGTGAATTCGTTCAAAGTTCGTAAAGGAACTGCCGACGCTTATCCGAAACGGACTTACGCTGAATTGGCACACAAAATTGGCGGAAAATTCAACGGAAATTTGTACGAAGGCGGATTTTCGTGGGTGAAACCAAATTACATGAAAGTTCCCGGCACTTTCCGTGATCATGCATACTACATCAAATACGAAGGTCCGGGCTGGGAGAGCGATAAAGTGGGCTACCGTTTTTACCTGGATCAGCGAAATGCGATTGATGCGTTTGGCAAGAAAACACCCGGAATTGTCCTGTCTGCCGTGGGTGTGGATGGTTACGACAACTACCACCTGATGGCTGATTGGGGTATGGACAATACGAAAGTGGGCAAGGCGCTCGGCATCGGTTCGATTGGTTATTTTGATGGAAAAAACGCGGTGAGGGTTGAGAAGCGCGATAGCGTGATTTGCTTTATTCCTGCCGATGGAAAAATTCGTTCGCAAGTGAATACGACCTATTTCGGCTGGGATGTGGACGTGAATAAATTCAATCTCAAATCGTTGATTTCGATTGATGCCGGAAGTAAAGCTTCGAAAATGGAACTTCACGCCGACAAAACAGTTGAAAATCTGACTACCGGAATTATCAAAAATAAAGACACCGAATTGATCAAATCGACCAATAATGATGGTGAATGGGCTTACATTGCCACTTATGGCAAGCAAAGTCTGAACGATGACAACCTTGGTTTTGCCATTTTTTATAAAAAGAAACAGCTGAAATCTTTGACCGAAGATGCTATCAATCATCTGGTTGTGCTTCGACCTGAGAATGGATTTGCCGAATATTATTTTATGGCTTCCTGGGAAATGGATTGGGAAAGTGCAAAAACCAAAACATTGTTTCTGAAAGGCATTGAAGATCAATTTATTAGACTAAATACAAAGGTTCAAGTCAGTATTAAGAAAAGATAATTAAGCCCCCTAAATCCCCCGAAGGGGGGACTTTTGTTGAGTGTGCAAATCAGATATTTCTTATGCAAATTTCGCATTTTACGCTTTTTCCCTTAGGGGAAAGTCTAGACAGGGGAATGGGGGCATTAACTTTCTACAAATTTGCTCGTAACTGATTTTAGTTCAAAATTTCATCTGATTTTTTATCTTTTCATAAATTTTGGAAACTAAATTATCTTTTTTTAATAAAATAAACGGAAATAATTTTCGCAATTCCGTTTTAATTTGTAATTTTGTGCACGTACACAGTTTTGAAAAACAACAAGAAATAATCATAAAACAACATAAAAATGAAGAGTTTCATCCACGACGATTTTTTACTGCAAAGTGATACTGCGAAAGAGCTTTATCACAATCATTCAGAGAAACAGCCAATCATCGATTATCACTGCCATTTAATTCCTGAATACATCGCAAAAGACCATAAATTCGACAATCTCGGACAGATTTGGCTCGAAGGCGACCACTACAAATGGCGTACGATGCGTACCAACGGAATTGATGAAAAATTCTGCACGGGAAAAGATACTTCGGACTGGGAAAAGTACGAAAAATGGGTGGAAACGGTGCCGTACACCATGCGAAATCCGCTTTATCACTGGACGCACCTGGAATTGAAACGTGCTTTCGGGGTGGATGAACTGCTTAATCCGGCTTCCGGAAAGCGGATTTATGATATTTGTACCGAGCAACTTCGCACGCCGGAATTTTCCGCTCGCGGACTGATGAAAAAATTCGATGTGCAGGTAGTTTGTACCACCGATGATCCCGTGGATACGCTGGAACACCATATTTCACTGAAAAATGAAGGTTTCGAAATAAAAGTGCTTCCGACCTGGCGTCCCGACAAAGCGATGGCTGTGGAAAATTCGGCTGAATATCGCAAATATGT
>CAZCIU010000064.1:0-4676 GCA_964498765.1 uncultured Paludibacter sp.
GCCATTTTCACAAATGGGAAGACTACAAGCGTGATATCACCTTCAAATTCTTTTTTTGTTTTTTGAAATTGAATGGACTGTTGATTTATTTCTGTTTGGTAAAGCTCATTTACGGCTTTCTCAACTGCATTTTTTAGTAATATTTCTAAATTCATTTTCAGCTTTTATTTCTAGAATTTTTTCAGCCGCAAAGATACTATTTTTCAACTGTTTTTGAAAGTATAAAAAAAGGACATCTTTCGAATGTCCTTTTTGAATGAGTTTAAGCTACGCAGTTTATTTTACAGCATCGGCTAAATCAGCACCTGCTTTGAATTTAGCTACTTTTTTTGCAGGAATGTTGATTGGTTTTTTGGTTGTTGGATTTACTCCGGTACGAGCAGCGCGTTTGGCTACTGAGAATGTGCCGAATCCAACCAGGCTTACTTTTTCGCCTTTTTTAAGTGCTGCAGTGATACTTTTCACTGTTGCGTCCAAAGCTCTTTTTGAATCAGCTTTTGTCAAGCCGGAAGCTGCTGCGATTGCACTAATTAATTCTGCTTTGTTCATGATTTTAAAATTTAAGTCAATTAAACATACTCTATCACTTGCAAATGTAAGAAATATAAATTTTAAAAACAAAATTATTTTTAGATAAACTGCTTTATTTTCTGATATTTACCTCAAAAAAACAGCAAAATCTTAGATTTGTAGTTTTTTTCGTATTTTTGCAAGTCAAAATCTATGTGATTCAATTAAATATGAACAGAAACTTACCACCCGTAGTCAAGAATCTTCTCTATATCAATGTTATAATGTTTTTGGCTGCCTGGATGCTGCCCGGAATTCTTACTCGCTGGAATATAAATCTTAGTTTAGAGGATGTTTTAGGAATGCATTATTTTGGCTCCGAAAAATTTAATTTGGTGCAAATCGTGACTTATATGTTTATGCATGCGCCATTCCCAAACATTACGCATATTTTCTTTAATATGTTTGCCTTATTTATTTTCGGGCCGATTTTGGAGCAGGTATGGGGCTCACGCAAATTTTTAATTTACTATCTCGTTACCGGAATTGGTGCCGGATTGGTGCAGCAATTATTCTGGTTTATCGATTTGGGTGGAATGTTTTCGGCAATGAATACAGCAATTTCAACCGGATCTTCCGAAGTTTTAATCCCATTTACAGACAAATTAACTCGTTTTTATAGTTTTACCGGTGGTGACGTTACATTACTGAGATCGGCAGATATTCTGACCATGAAAACAACCATCGCCAATAGTCTGCTGACAGTCGGAGCATCCGGTTCAATCTTTGGAATTTTGTTGGCTTTCGGCTGGTTATTCCCTGAGCAGCGATTATTCCTGATGTTTATCCCAATTCCTATCAAAGCGCGATATTTCGTGGCTGGATATGCTGTTTTGGAATTATTTCTTGGAGTTGCCAATTTCGCCGGTGATAGCGTGGCACACTTTGCACACTTAGGTGGAATGCTATTTGGAGTAATAATGATTCTGATGTGGCGAAAAAAAGGCAGACTTTATGGGCAGAATTAAACAGTAAAAAGATATCTAACACAATAATATGAATTTTTTAGACAAATTAAAATATCGCTATAAAACCGGAAATACACTATTCCGCCTGATTTACATCAATGTTGGTGTGTTTTTGGTTATTGGCATTCTTTCCATCTTTTTCCAACTTTTCAAAGTCAATTCGGTTGATTTTACTGAATGGTTTTCGGTTCATTCCAATCTTTCTGAATTGATAAAACACATCTGGACACCAATTACTTACATGTTTTATCACGAACGGTTTTTTCACATTCTGTTCAATATGTTAGTGTTATTTTGGTTCGGACAGCTTTTTTTAATGTATTATTCTGAAAAACAACTGCTTTCTCTCTATCTTTTCGGTGGTTTGGTGGGTGCGCTTTTGTATTTACTTGCTTATAATTTAATTCCGTATTATGAAGCAGCATCCTATTACAGCCTATTGATGGGCGCTTCGGGCTCAATACTTGCTATTTTGGTGGCTTCGGCTGTGAGAGCACCCAATATGGAAATGCAAATGCTGCTGATTGGGCGTGTAAAGCTGAAATGGATAGCCATAGCGACTGTTTTGATTAGTATGTTTAGCTTGACTTCATCCAATGCGGGTGGGGAAGTGGCGCATCTCGGTGGAGCTTTGGCGGGATATTTATTTGTGGTAAATGAAAGAAAAGGCACCGATATTACGTTGTTTATAACAAAAATCATCAATTTTGTTGTAAATTTGTTCCGCCCAAGACCAAAGGTCAAAACGCCAAAATATCATGCCCAAAAGATGTCGCCGGAGGAATATAACCAACAAAAAGCGAGGGACGAAAAGGAAATTGACCGAATTTTGGACAAAATAAAAACTTCAGGGTACGAAAGTCTGACAACGGAAGAAAAACGAAAATTATTCGAACAAAAACGATAAACAAATGACAAAATTTCTGCGAGGCATCATGGTTTTACTGAACATCTTTGCTGTATTGGCATTGGTGCTGGTAAAAATCGGCTCGGAAGTAAGCCCAAATACGGCACTGCTTCCGGCTTATGCGTCGCTTGGACTTTTGCCAATCGTTTTGGGAAATGTCGCATTTGTCATTTTCTGGCTTTTGCTTCGCAAATGGTGGGTGCTGCTTTCCATCTTGGCTATGATAATTTTTTCAGGAACGATAAAATCTGCTTTTCCGCTAAATTTTGGAGAACCGGACATTGATCCTACAAGACAAAAAATTACGATTTTGTCTTACAATACCATGAATACCGGCATGCTCAAAAAGCATAAAAATGAAGATCCGAATGAGGTGATTAAATACATTCTTGATGCGGATGCCGATATTATTTGTTTGCAGGAGTTTGCCGTAAGTGCCAACGAGCATCAGCTTCAATCCGACGATTTCGAAGAAATTTTCAAAGAATATCCGTACAAACATGTTAGTTTCCAGCTAAATAAATGGAGCATGAATATCGGATTGGCCACACTTTCCAAATATCCGATAATTGAAAAACGCAACATTGATTATAATGCCGATTTCAACCTTTCCATGTTTACGGATATTGTGGTTGGTAAGGATACAATTCGTGTGATAAATAATCATTTGGAATCCAATCGTATTACATCGCTGGATATGAAGAAAACATCCGAATTGAGGTCAGATTTTTCTTCGGAGAAATTGACCGGAATTACCAAATATCTTTCGCAGAAAATGAGCGTGGCCTATAAAGTTCGTGCCAAGCAAGCCGATAAAGTAGCAGAAGTTATTCAAGAATCGCCTTACAAAGTCATTTCTTGTGGCGATTACAACGATGTACCGTCGTCATACACTTATGCTCGTGTGAAGTCGGACATGAAAGACGCTTTCAAAGAAGTGGGCGCCGGACTTGGATTGACTTTCGTGCATTCTCTCTACCGTTTTCGGATAGATTATATCATGTACGACAAATCATTCCAGGCTGCAAATTACAAAAAAGGGACACTCAAAGAATCAGATCACTATCCAATCCAATGTGATTTATATTTAAGCAAAAATTCATTGGAAGTGGAAAAATAATTTGTAACTTTGTAGTCCATTTTTGAAATCGAACTAATCAATATTTATTTTATAAAAACACAATTATTTATGAACACACCATCAAATCTAAAGTACTCAAAAGACCATGAATGGGTACGTGTAGAAGGAGATTTTGCCATTGTAGGAATTACTGATTTTGCTCAAAGCGAATTAGGAGAAATTGTTTTCGTAGAAGTAGAAACTGTAGGTGAAACTTTGGATGCAGGTGAAGTTTTCGGTTCTGTAGAAGCCGTTAAAACTGTTTCTGATCTTTTGTTGCCTGTATCAGGTGAAATCGTAGAATTCAACGAAAAATTGGAAGACGCTCCTGAATTGGTAAACGACGATCCGTACGGTGAAGGCTGGATGGTGAAAATCGCCATGTCAGACACTGCTGAATTGGATGCATTGCTTGACGCTGACGCATATCAGGCTCTTATCGGATAAGATTTTCCTCTCGTAGGAATTGTTTATAATTAACTCTTAAAAACTAACCCCTTGAAAACTCTTCTTTGAGTTGGACAAAATTTGTCTGACCTCATAATCGTATTGTCGAAGAGCAGCAGGGGTTGTTTGATTTTATGACAGCAAAAGTAAGTATAATAATGGGCAGCACTTCGGATTTGCCCGTAATGAAAAAAGCAGCCGAATTTTTGGATGAAATGGAAATTCCATTCGAAATTCACGCACTTTCGGCACATCGTACGCCGGCTGAAGTAGAAAGTTTTGCTAAAGGAGCTAAAAACCGTGGCATTCAGGTGATAATCGCTGCAGCAGGAATGGCTGCACACCTTCCGGGCGTAATAGCTTCGATGACTACGCTGCCTGTAATTGGCGTGCCAATCAAAGCTTCATTAGACGGACTGGATGCACTGCTGGCAATTGTGCAAATGCCCCCGGGAATACCCGTAGCAACTGTTGGAATTGATGGCGCATTGAATGCTGGTATTCTTGCCGCTCAAATGATGGCAACTGCCGACGAAAATCTTCAAAAGAAATTGGTAGATTACAAGGAAAATCTGAAAAAGAAAATTGTAAAAGCCAACGAAGAGTTGAAAGACGTAAACTATAAATTCAAAACGAACTAAAGTATGCTTTGGTTTACAATAGT
>CAZCIU010000064.1:4776-15322 GCA_964498765.1 uncultured Paludibacter sp.
GTTTACAATAGTTTTGTATCTCGTCTTTTTTGCACCTTTGGCATTTCAGATTTTTGCAGGAACCAAAGCGCGCAAAGGAAAATTCAAACTTTCTTTCAACAAAGTTTGTTTAATAAGCATCGGGTTACAAATTATAATTGGTGCATTATCGATTTCATCCTTTTTAGGACCTAATCCAAATAATTATGATTATGGTCTGGGAGTTCTTTTTATAATCGCGCTTTCGGCTTGTGCATTGCTTGGAGTTTTATTTGCAATTTTACTTCAATATCTTTTAGTAAAACCTCGTTCTAAAGCTACTTTAGAATTTTCAAATAAATAATAATCTCAAAAAATAAAAATATGACTTTAGACAACTTTAATTTCAAAGGTAAAAAAGCCTTTGTTCGTGTGGACTTCAACGTACCGGTTGATGAAAACCAAAACATTACTGACGATACACGTATCCGTGCTGCCATGCCGACTTTAAAAAAAATCATTGCTGATGGCGGTCGTTTAATCATTGCTTCACACATGGGACGCCCGAAAAAAAATCCGGATCCTAAATACTCGCTGAAAGTAATCGTAGCACGTGTTTCTGAATTGCTTGGTGTAGATGTGAAATTTGCAACTGACGCAATGGGTGCTGAAACTGAAAAAATGGTAGCAGAATTACAAGATGGAGAAGCTCTGTTGCTTGAAAATCTTCGTTTCTATGCTGAAGAAGAAGGAAAACCTCGTTTGCCGGAAACTGCTTCAGAAGAAGAAATTGCTGTAGCTAAGAAAGAAGTAAAAGCTTCTCAAAAAGAATTCGCTAAAAAATTAGCTTCTTACGCGGATGCTTATGTAAACGACGCGTTCGGAACTGCTCACCGTGCACACGCTTCAACTGCTTTAATCGCAGATTCATTTGATGCTGACCACAAAATGTTTGGTTATTTGATGAACAAAGAAGTTGACGCAGTAGATAAATTGATGGATAATCCGGCTCGTCCGTTTACGGCTATCATGGGAGGTTCTAAAGTTTCTACCAAAATTGAAATTATCGAAAATCTGCTTACAAAAGTGGACAATTTGATTATTGCAGGTGGAATGACTTACACTTTTGCAAAAGCTTTGGGTGGAAAAATCGGAGATTCTATTTGTGAAAACGATAAATTGGAATTGGCACTGGAATTACTCGAAAAAGCAAAAGCAAACGGCGTAAACATGGTGTTGGCTGTGGATGCTAAAATCGCAGATAAATTCAGCAACGATGCTAATACAAACTTCGTTCCGGTGGGTGAAATTCCTGACGGATGGGAAGGAATGGATATCGGCCCTGAAACAGAAAAAATCTTTGCTGACGTTATCAAAAATTCAAAAACTATTCTTTGGAACGGTCCTACAGGTGTATTTGAGTTTGATAATTTTACTCAAGGCTCACGTGCAGTTGGTTTGGCTATTGTAGAAGCTACTAAAAACGGTGCGTTCTCACTTGTAGGTGGCGGCGACTCGGTAGCTTGCGTAAATAAATTTGGTATTGCTGATGATATGTCTTACGTTTCTACCGGTGGTGGCGCTTTGCTTGAAGCCATTGAAGGACGCGTATTACCAGGTATTGCAGCGATAAAAGGATAATAATTATTTCCTTTCGCGGAAAACAAAAATACCGAATGGCTTAGGGCTGTTCGGTATTTTTTATCTAAACTAAAATGCTTTAGTTTTGTTTATGACTAAAAAATAGAAACTTATAAAAATGACGAATAAAAAGAAAATACTTGCATTTGCAGGAAGCAACAGCTCTGTTTCAATCAACAGACAGTTAATTAAATATACATTAGAGAATTTTCAGGATTTTGAACTTGAATTTTTGGATTTAAACGACTTTGAAATGCCGATTTACTCACATGTCCGAGAGAAAAAGGAAGGAGTTCCTCAAGCTGCACTCGAATTCAGGAAGAAATTGCACGAAGCCGACGGAATTATTGTGTCAGTTGCGGAACATAATTGGAATATCAGCACCGTGATGAAAAATCTACTGGATTGGTGCAGCCGCGTGGATATGAATATTTTCAATAGCAAACCGATGCTTTTGATGAGTACGTCCATCAGTCGTGCCGGAGGAGTTAGAGCAATGGAGTATATGCTAAGTACGAAAGATAAATTCAATATGAACTTGATCGAAACATTCTCGCTGCCATCGTTCAATCATACTTTTGCAGAAGGTAAAATTACAGACGAGGAGTTTAAAAAAGAACATTCTGAAAAAGTAGATGCATTTAAGAAAGTTCTTGCGTAGATAAGATGCTGTTAAGCTAATAAACGCCTTTAGAATGTGTTCTGAAGGTGTTTTTGTTTGGTATGATATCTAAAAATGAAATTTAATACCTGCGAAAAAATTTCGTGGCAATCCAGGGTAATAATATCGTGGCTCATTTCCTCCAACTGACAAGGCATTAACAGAAATCATTGAAGCATATCGTGCATCTGTCAGATTGTTGACACCGCCGTAAATTTCCAGTTTCACAAATTTTCCGATTGAAAATTGATAGGCGGTTTTTAGTTGAATAGTCAGATATTCATCGGCTTTCTCAGAATTTGCATCATTAAGATATTGAGAGCCTACATATTGAATTTGCGACTGAAAAAGGAGAGTTTTGAGAGCTTGCCAATTTATTCCAAAATGTAAAATCTGCGATGGAATGCCAGGCAAAATATTGCCGTTAAAGATGTTACCATCGTCTGTAAAATCCACAAATTTATTTTCTGATAAAGTGTAATTGATATTGAAATCAAGATTTCCGGGAAAATTGGAAAAATTCAAAGCTTCTTGTCGTAGAGCCAGTTCCAAACCACGATGACGAGTTTTTCCGGCATTTATTCCGGTGAAAATATCTTCTGTCAATCGTTTGGTGACGAGCAAATTGTTCAGATTGATTTGGTAAACAGCAGCATCCAGTTGCGTTTTGCCTTCAAATAAATTTAGTCGAAGCCCTAATTCGGATTGAATGCCTTGTTCAGGTTGTATATCCTTATTGATGTCGCCTTCGGGCAGCAGCGTTTCTTCCGGCGATGGCATGGAAAATCCGTGTCCGATGGATGAATAAATTGCGATATTTTCAATAGGAGTGAAATTTATTCCAATTCTTGGCGAAAATATAAACGGAAAACTTCGATTGCCGCTTTGATTGCCATTTTCAGCAAATAGATCTGTGAGTTTGTATTGTATTTTATTAAATGCTCCACCAACTGTAATATTCCATTTTTCTGTTGGTCTGAAGTAGGCTAAACCAAAGATATTCAGTTGAATGCGATTTTCTGAATTTTTATTTATCAATGCTTCGGATTTGTCAAGCTGCCAATTGTATTTATCATTTACAAACTCAAATCCAGCAACAAAATCCCATTTCTCCGAATGAAAATTGAGCTTTTCCCTTATTCCAAAACTAAGTGTGCCATCAGACAGATTGTTAAACGGTCGTTTTTCGTAACTATCCACCCAGCGACTAAAAACACTTATTCGGTTGCTCCAATTTCCCGAGAATTTATTCTCTAGACCCACACCACCAATTGCTTTGCTGAATTTTTTGTAGCCTTCTATTGCTTTCCAATTCGCAGCTGCTGATTGCGGACTTGTCTCAAACAGAGTTTTACCAATCGAACTTGGAATTCCGGCGTTCATATTCATTATCAACAGCGTATAATCGAGCGAGTACGAGTTTGAGTGCCATTTTCCGGAAGTAAGTGCTGATGAACGTCTGAAGTGATTATTCTCCCGAAATCCATCCGATTGAATATGATTTATATTTCCAAAAGCACTGAAATTTTCAACTGCTAAATTTCCCGAAATTCCAGTTTTTATAGTGTTGAAACTGCCGTATTGTGCTAAAGCCTGAAGATTATTTTCATTCTTAACCGGCGTAAATAGATTAATATTTCCACCCAAACCGGAGCCATATAGCGTGGATGCTGGACCTTTAGTAATTTCTATTCGATTGATACTGAGCAAATCAATGTCTTCAGGAGTGGAAATTCCATCAGACGAAGTTATTGGAATGTCATTCAGGTAGGATTTTATCCGATTAGTGTTGTAAGGCGTTCTACTACCTACACCGCGAATGATTATTCGGCTGGTTGCGTGCGTACCGCTGTGCATGAAAATGCCGGGTGTGGAATGTAAAACGGAAGAAAAATTTGTAGCGTCGGAAAGCTGAATTTCTTTGTCGGAAAGAACTGCGATGCTGCCCGGAATTTTGAAAAGCCGCGTGTTAACCTGAAATGCGCCAACAACGATTTCATTCAGATGAATGGTCGAATCGGCTTGCACTGAATTATCATCGCTTGCATACAATGCGCCGGAAAAAAGCGAAAATATAAGTATGCAAGTTTGACGAAAATTCATAAGATTTATTTTAACCGATTATTTGAAGTTGATTTTTTTTACTTTGTAACCCATATTTTGAATAATTTCAGCCACTTTTACTCTGAAATCACCTTGAATGAGAATTTCCCCATCACGTTGCGAACCGCCCGAAGCACATTTGTTTTTCAGTGTTTTAGCAAGTTCTTTCAGTTCATCGTCCGTTCCTTCAAATTCGCTGATAATAGTAGCTGGCTTGCCGTTTCGCTTATCCAGCTCTATGCGCAAAGTTTGTTTCGATGGCTTAATGCTCTCTTCCTTAACTTCTTGTTCCGGTTCCGGCGTGAAATCTTCCGGCAGCAATGCACTTAATTTGTCTCTCCAATCGTTATTTTTCATTTTCTGTAGTTTTATTCTACGCTATATCTCGTTCTTGCCAATTTGAAATTCGGCTCAATTTTCAAGGTTTTTTCGTAGCCTTTTTTTGCTAATTCTTGATTCCCAGTAAGTTCGTTACATCTTGCTTCTAAAAAAAGCATCTGAACATACAACCAGTTTTGATTGGTGTTTTTTTGTTTTTCGATTATAGAAATGGCTTTTTGGAAATATTTTAAGGCTTCTTTTTTGTCTCCTCCAAGCATTTTTGGTCTATAATAGAGCGAGTTACCTTTGTCAAAAAGAATTTGAATATTATTCGGATCCAATTTGTAAGCTTTGTCCAATTGTGTGAGGATTTGTTTTCCCAATGTCGTCGCTTTTACTTTATTCATCGAAACGGCATAACTCATAAAAATCCCTTTGTAGTTGGTTGCCAGTGCATTAGATGGTTCTGTTTTCAAGACTTTATTGATGTAAGTTTCTGCTTTTTTGATGTTTTCAGATGCTTTTTTCTCCTGCTTTTTGTCAATCAAAACAGAAACGTAGCCATAATAGCAATGGATAAGTTGCAATAAATCAGAAGTTTTGTTGAGGTCGGCTTTTCGCTCGTAATTCAAAGTTGCGTTTTCCCATTTCGCAATGTCGTTGTGTAGAAAAGCTTGATAAAGTTCCTTTTGTAGTGCGGATTGCCCGAAAATCATTCCCGAGCAAAGCAAACTTGCTGCTACTATTAATGTTTTAAAATAGTTCATTTTGAAAAGTAAATTGTTAGTTTTTGTAGTAGTTTATATCAATTTTTTTGCAAATTCCCAGATAATTATTCCAGCCGTAACGCTCACATTCAGAGAATGTTTGGTGCCGTACTGCGGAATTTCAATGCATGCATCGCACTTGTCTATCACGCTTTGTTGCACGCCTTTCACCTCATTTCCTAGAATTATGGCGTACTTTTGGTTTTTATCCAACTCAACCTCCTCTAGCATCGTGCTGCCTTCGGCTTGTTCAATAGCAAAAACCGTGAAATTCTGCTTTTTCAGTTCTTCCACTACCGTAACTGCATCTTCAGCATAATTCCATTTTACCGAATCTTCAGCACCCAGAGCCGTTTTGTGAATTTCGGCGTGCGGTGGAGTAGAAGTAATTCCACAAAGATAAACGCTTTCCACCAAAAAAGCATCGGAAGTTCTGAAAACAGAGCCCACATTGTGCAAACTCCGGACATTATCCAAAACAACGACCAATGGATTTTTTTCAGCTTCTTTGAATTCTTCTTTTGAAAGTCGGTTAAGTTCTGTTATTTTTAATTTTCGCATTTTAAATTAATTACTTAGTAGTAAGGAAATTGCAGTTTCGATAATCGTGTCAAAACCTCTGATTTCATCTTTTTCGTTCATATCAACTTTAACATCCGGCTCAATTCCCCATTCTGTATTTACCATTTCAGCATCGTACATCGGACTTGCTGAGAAACGAATCATCCAGCCGTTCGGAAGTTCGCTGGAAAGCGGCAATCCGCCTCCGCCTCCGGTTGCATCACCCACAATCAGCGCGTTTGGAGCATATTTCATTCTGCAGACAAAATCATTCGTTGCGCTATACGAAAGGCGATTAGTAAGAATTATCACCGGGCGTTCCCACTTGATTTTTTCGTGTGGTTCGGTGTAGATTGGAACCGGTTTTGAAAAATCGGAATGTCCGCTGCCATTTTTATGGCTGATATAATTGGTAAGCGTTTTTTCTTTGAAAAAATAGGATGATAGCAGCTCTGCATTGGTTACAAGTCCGCCTCCATTGCTTCGCACGTCAATAATTAAACCTTTGCAATTCTTGAAACTCTCAAAAATCGAGCGAATATGTGTATCGCTGAAATAGTTGGAGAAACTGCCATAATATACGTAACCAATCTGATTATCAGCTATTGGACGGTAGCGCATACTTCCGGCTATCCGATAATTATCACCAAGATATTTGTTGTTTATAATCGATGAATTAAAATTCGTCGGATGGCTGGAATACCACTTAGTGTAGCGGCTCAGGTCAAATTCCGAGTAAAGATTGACATGCCCGTCTTTCAGCACGTATAGCATTTCCGCCATCAGGTCAAATAAAGCATATTTGCTGCTGAGCGTATCTACACGTGGCGAAAAGGCTGTGTAAACCGAATCCCAGTCAATTTTTTTATAGTACAAATAGCAATATCTTTCGTCGATGATTTGCCATAAAGCATCAAAATTTCCACGCATCGTGTTCGGGTGAATATCCGGCTCGCGCATACATGATTGTAAAGCTGTTACGAGCATGAAAATCAAAGCGATATGTTGGAAAAATCTACTCATACGAATGAATGAAATTTGTCGGAATTTTATCTTTTTTTCCATTGAATGTGTACAAATGCACCACCGTACCGATGGAAATGACAAATCCTTGTTTCTTGAAAACCATATCGTTTGCCGAATATTTCATGTAATCATCCTGAATGCTAAGTCGCCAGGTTTGTGATTTTAGCAAAAAATCAAGATTAAAATAGCTGAAAACCGCTCGTTTGTTGTGAAGCGAACTGAAATGGAAAGCATTTTTCCGATTATTCAGCATAAATAATTCAAAGTAACTTACGTTTTGTGTGGGTACAAACATACAGCCCAAAACCGGACTTACAGCGCCCAGTTGCAGTCTGAAATCTTGTTTCCAAAGTTTGAATAAATACTGAATTTCAGCCGTAGCATTAATATTAGTGTATAAATCGAGCGAAAAAGGATTATTAATATTTCTACCCAAATATTTTCCGCCCACATCAATATCCCAACTTCCACCAGCTAAAATCATTAAATTGTCTGCTGGTCTGAAATGATAATTTCCGCCCAACATATAGTTTGCATTGAAAAATAGCATTGAATTTTTTCCACTCGGATGTGTTCCATTGCCAATTTCCATTAAAATTTGGTTGGAATAGGAAAATCGATTATCATCTGGTTTTAAGAATCGGCGCGAATTATTTTGAAGCTTGATTTCGTAGCCATTGTACTCGAATGGCGAAAGATAAGGGTCGGTAATTTTGCTAAAACCAAGTCCAATCGTTGTTGCAGAGGTGCGTAGAGCATACTGTGTGCTGTCATTTGCAAATCCTCTTTGGGGAATGAAAATGATGAGTAAAAAAAACAATAAACAGTATTTTCTCATTTCTAACATCTGATTGGCTGTAATCTGCAAAAATAAGAAATTATTTACAAACTGCATTTGAGAAATTCAAAAGAAACGTCCGTAATGTGGAATGCATGAAAATATTTATTAAAAATAATTCGTTGAAAATTGAGTGTGACAATTTTTCACTAAATTTGTATCCAATAATCTACACAAAAATTATGGATAGAAGAAAAGATTTGGTGGTGCTTACCGGTGCCGGAATGAGCGTAGAGAGCGGATTAGCTACATTTAGAGGTTCAGGCGGACTTTGGGGAAGCCATAAAGTGGAAGATGTGGCGACGCCGGAAGGCTGGCATAATAATCCTGAATTGGTATTGGATTTTTACAATCTTCGCCGGAAAGAATTATTTACCGTAAAGCCGAATGCAGGACATATTGCGTTGGCAGAATTGGAAAAAGATTTCAATGTACAAATAATTACACAAAACGTGGATGACCTGCACGAACGCGCCGGAAGTACAAATGTGCTCCATTTGCACGGCGAATTGATGAAAGCTCGATCTACAGGCCCTGGAGAAACGATTTTTGAACTTACAGCGGATAATTACGAAACGCATTTGGGCGATAAATGTCCGAAAGGCTACCAGCTTCGCCCGCATATTGTTTGGTTTGGCGAGGCAGTTCCCGAAATGGAAAATGCTATTCAGTTGGTAGAGCAGGCTGATATTTTTCTAATTATCGGTACTTCCATGCAGGTTTATCCGGCAGCAGGGCTGATAAATTTTGTCCATTCCAATGTTCCGGTCTATCTGATTGACCCTAACGAAGTAGGCATGTATGGCAGGCAAATCACTGTAATTCAGAAAGGTGCAAGTGAAGGCGTAAAAGAATTTAGGCAACTTGTAGGTTTGAGTTAATCGGCAGAATGTTGTTTTGAATAATTAGAGATAAAAGTCGGGTAGCAATATTCGACTTTTAATTTATTATCAGAAAAAAATGATAGAAAAATATTTTTGCTATTTCAAAACAATTACCTATCTTTGCAGTCCGAAAAAAGAATATAACATTTATCAAATTATAATATAACTATCTATGATTGTAGTTCCCGTAAAAGAAGGCGAAAACATCGAAAGAGCTTTAAAGAAATTCAAACGTAAATTTGAAAAAACAGGTGTTGTTAAAGAGTTACGTCGTCGTCAGCAATTTGACAAACCATCTGTAATCAAACGCGAAAAGAACCAACGCGCTGTTTACGTTCAACAATTACAAAGAAGCGAAGATTAATTAGAAATTTTTCTTAAAAAAACTTGTTTATCTGACATTAATGTATTATTTTCGTTGTAGTTTTCTCTTCGAAAGTGTCAGGTATGATTAACGCGTTTCTACAATATTTACAGTATGAGAAGAATTATTCCTCTCATACTGTTTTGTCATATCATACAGACCTCCTTCAACTCTGTAATTTTCTGGAAATCAAACCGGAAAACTTTTATCCCAAACATGTAACTCATAATATTCTCCAGCAGTGGATTTTGTCGCTGATGGAGCAAGGCAATTCTGCGCGTAGTATTTCGCGTAAAATCTCCAGTCTTAAGTCTTTTTGGCGATTTTTGCAGTTGCAAGGTTTGGACGATAAAAATCCCACAAAAAAAATCGTTTTACCTAAAACAAATAAACCACTTCCTGCGTTTTATAAAGACAAAGAAATGGATGCTGCACTATCTGATGATAGTAAAGTGGGTGGATTTGAAAGAGTGAGAGATCGGCTGATTATAGACTTGCTATATCAAACTGGACTACGTGTTTCGGAGCTTGTAGGTTTGAAAGACAGTGATATAGATTTTAGTTCCAGGCAGTTGAAGGTAATTGGGAAGAGAAACAAAGAGCGGATTTTACCAATCGGTAAGAAAATTTGCGATGAAATGGCAGCGTACGTCGAAATACGAAATGCTGAAGTAGATTTGGAGGAAGATGCGTTTTTCGTAAGAAAAAACGGTAAAAAAATGTACACTCGCGCTATATATAATATTGTACATAATAATATGTCTGAAGTGAGTACTCTTCACAAACAAAGTCCACACGTGCTCAGGCACACATTTGCAACCACGCTTTTGAACAATGGAGCTGATATTAATGCAGTAAAAGATTTACTTGGGCATAGCAGTCTTGCTGCAACTCAAGTTTACACCCACGTTAGTTTCAGCGAACTAAATAAGATTTATAAACAGGCTCATCCCAGAGCTATTAAAAAAGGAGGTAAGTTATGAAACTTCGAATTCAATCTGTAAATTTTGACGCAACGGAAAAATTGGAAGCTTACATCAACAAAAAATCGAGTAAACTGAAAAAAGTTTTTGATGAAATTTTGACAATGGATCTTTATTTAAAAGTAGTTAAGCCAGAGTCGGCAACCAACAAGCAAGCAGAAATCAAAGCTGCAGCTCCGGGTGTGGACTTTTTCGCCTCCAAAACCTGCGATACTTTTGAAGAAGCCATTGATTTAGCACTCGAAGCAATCGAGAAACAAGTGATTAAATACAAAGAAAAATTAGCTAAAAAATAAAAAATTAAATAATAAGTTTTGTATATCAAAATAATTTAGTATTTTTGCAAGCCGTTTGAATAAAGTAATTCGAACGGCTTTTTAACCCTGCAAAGGTTTAGATATTAAGCAATTGCCTCTTTAGCTCAGTTGGCCAGAGCACG
>CAZCIU010000065.1:0-15158 GCA_964498765.1 uncultured Paludibacter sp.
TAAACAGCTATTATACTCCCGTAAATGCCGAAAATACGAAAAGCTCGAGCGTTTCATTTTCGCAGCGTTTCCCGAATAATCCATTTTCGATTACAGCCAATATGGGAATAGATCAGCGTACTCGCGACTCAACCATCAGTTTGACTTTGCCGAATGTGTCTATTTCGATGAGCCGTATTTATCCATTGAAACGGAAAAACAGAGTAGGCAAGGAGCGTTGGTATGAAAAGATTTCGATGTCGTATTCCGGAAATATTTCCAACAGCATTACGGCGAAAGAAAATATGATTTTGAAATCATCTTTGGCGGATGACTGGCGAAACGGTATGCAACACAGTATTCCTGTTTCGGCTTCGTTTAACATCCTGAATTACATCAATATTTCTCCATCGTTCAACTATCGGGAAAGATGGTATTTAGGCTCAATTGACCGTGAATGGGACGAAGAAACCAAACGTCCGGTTGATACAAAATTGCATGGTTTCAAAAGAGCTTATGACTTCAATATGAGTGTATCCGCCAATACGACGCTTTACGGGATTTACACGCCCAATAAGAAGATTTTTGGTGAAAAGATTTTGGCATTTCGCCATAAATTAGACCCAAGTGTTGGTTTTGGATATACGCCGGATTTTGGCGACCCGAAATGGGGATTTTGGGATTCATATATGAGAACTTATGCCGATCCGAAAGATCCAACCCGAATGCTGGCGGAAGAAGTGTATTATTCTAGATTTGAAAAATCGATGTATGGCGGCCCTGGAAGAGGTAAAAATGGAAACGTATTCTTTACATTGGCCAATAATTTGGAAATGAAAGTTAGGAATGATGCAGATACTATCGGCGACAAACCAACTAAAATTATCAGCTTAATCGACCAGTTTTCTTTCGGAAGCGGCTATAATTTCGCAGTAGATTCCATGCAATGGTCAAATATTAGTGCCAATTTGAGAATAAAATTTGGAAAAGCTTACACACTTAGTTTAAGCGGTGCATTTGATCCGTATATGTATGGAGTTGGGCCGGACGGACAGTCGGTGAGACGAATTAATAAATTGCGATGGAATCACGGTAAATTCCCTCGTTTCCTTGGAACTAGTTTGTCTTACGGTTACACTTTCTCCAACGAAACTTTCAAGAGAAAAGAGAAAAAATCCAAAAACGATAATTCCGAAACAGATGCAAATGGTGAAGGAGGAGGAGCGTATGACGAAGATCCGAATAATCCGAATCGGGATCACAGCTTGAATGTAGCCAATAAGGGAACAAATACCAATATCGGAAATGCTGAAATGGACGCTGACGGATACGAAGAATTTGCAATGCCGTGGAGTTTGACAGTTAATTATTCGGTGCGGTTTGGCGATGGAAATAAATTTGACTACGAAAAACTGGAATATAACCGACGATTTACGCACAACCTGAATTTCAATGGAAATCTTCAACTGACGCCCGGGTGGCAGATTAGCGGAACAACTTCATACGATTTTGAAGCAAAACAGTTCACTTATACCAGTTTTAATGTGACGAGAAATCTGCACTGTTGGACGTTGACCGGGAATTTCGTTCCATTCGGACCTTTCAAAACTTACAACTTTCGTATTGGTGTGAATTCCAGTATGTTGCAAGATTTGAAATACGAAAAACAAGGTGGAAGAAGCGGTTTCCAAAACAATACGACCTGGTTTTAGGTTATATATTAATTCCTCAGTTTTTACGAAGGATGAGATTTAGAAATTATCAAATACAATAATATTAATAACAAAAAAGTATAAACAAAATGAAAATTACGAATAATGCATCGGTAGATGTTGAATATGAACTATTTGTAAACGGTGAAAACGGTGAGTTGGAACTGATGGAAAGAGCAACGCCTGAGCAGCCATTGAGCTTTATTTACGGTGTAGGAATGATGTTGCCGAAATTTGAGCAACACTTGAAAGACCTTGAATCAGGTCAGACTTTTGATTTTGAAATCAGCCACGACGAAGCTTACGGTCAATACGATGATGAAGCAGTTATCGAACTTGAGCGTGCTGTATTCGAAGTGGATGGTAAACTGGACGAAGAAATGGTATTCGAAGGAAATGTTGTGCCTTTGATGGATAGCGATGGAAATCGTTTGCAAGCGCAGGTAGTTTCTGTGACTGATACTCATGTGACGGTGGACTTAAATCATCCATTGGCAGGCGAAAACTTACATTTCAAAGGAAAAGTATTAGCAGTTCGTGAAGCTACTGAAGAAGAACTTAGCGCGTTGTTTGGTGGCGGTTGCGGCTGTGGAAGCGGCGGTTGCGGTTGCGATGATGGCGACGACGAAGGATGCGGAAGCGGTTGTGGATGCGGACATTAGTTTTTAAATTTGAATTTAGAAATTAGAATTTAGAAATCTAATTCATACATCTGACACCTAACATTCAAACACCAGACTTTTTTATGGAATTTATTCGGATCAATTCAAGTAAGGAAGAGCAGGCTGAAGAGCTGATTTCGCTTTATTTAGAGGCTTTCCCGGAAACTCAACGGCATACGAAAGAAGATTTTGAAAATTTACTGGACAACAATCGATTATTCAACTGCAATGCAGTTTTGATGAACGATTCGCTTGTGGGCTTTTTTCATTATTGGGATTTCGATTCGTTTTTGTTTCTGGAGCATATTGCCATTGAACCACCTTTGCGCGGTCATAAACTGGGCGAAAAAGTAATCAATCTTATTCGCACGTTTAATGAAAAACCGATGGTGATTGAAGTGGAGCCGGCCGATAATACGGAATTTGGAGCAAGACGCATTGAATTTTATCGCCGATTAGGATTTGAAATTGTTCCGCATGATTATCTTCAACCGCCTTACCAAAAAGGCGACGAATACATTCCGCTTGAAATGATGAGCGACAATCACGAGTTCGCAACAGAGAATTTCGAACAAATAAAATCGACTATTTACAAATATGTATATGGTGTAGAATAAAAGAAAAGTGAGGATTTCCTCACTTTTCTTATTGCATAAATTTCCAGGCAATCCAGGCCAAGCCTCCAGTTCCGGTTAGTAAGGCTTTTTCATCAATGCAAAAAGTCGGCGCGTGCGATCGCCCCATGTTCGCGTTGCTTTCGCCTTTAATACCAAAACGGTAAAAACAAGCCGGATAATCCTGAGAGAAAAAAGCAAAATCTTCCGAAGTTAATCGCTGGTCAAATTCCAGTACATTTTCCAAACCGACAAATTCGCTTGCAAATTTTTCTGCCTGAGAAGTGATTTCTTCGTCGTTTTTCAAACAAGGATAACCGTCCGGCATATCAATTTCAGCAGTACAGCCATAAGCTGCACAAGTTTCAGTAATAATTCTTCGGATATGTTCTTTGGCTTGTACTCGCCAAACTTCGTCATATGTGCGAAAAGTACCGCTTAAATGAACCTCGTTCGGAATAACATTTGTTGCACCATCCGCAATGAATTTCCCGAAAGTTAACACCATCGGAGTGAGCGGAGGACACAATCGGCTTTTGACTTGCTGAAGCGATACAAGGGTTTGAGCAGCAGCTAATACCGTGTCATTAAGCAAATGTGGTTTGGCACCGTGACCGCCTTTTCCGTGAATAGTCAGGTGAATTTCATCCGCGGAAGCCATGATTGTACCGCTTCTGAACGCCATGGAGCCGGTCGGATAATCTTCTGATACGTGCTGCCCGATAATAATTTCCGGTGTGATTTCATCAAAAACACCATCTTTCAGCATCAAACTTGCTCCGCCGGGAGATTTTTCTTCGCCGGGCTGAAAAATCAGTAAAATCGTCCCCTCAAATTCTTCTCTCAAACTGTTCAGAATTTTAGCAGCACCAAGCAAACAAGCCGAATGCGCATCGTGTCCGCAGGCGTGCATTACATTTGCGTTTTGTGATTTCCAGGGCAAATCCACATTTTCTTGAATAGGCAGCGCATCCATATCAGCTCGTAGTGCAATCACTTTTTTGCCGGGATTTTTCCCCATAATTCTTCCCAAAATTCCATATCCGCCAATTCCGGCTCGGTATGGAATTCCCATTTCAGAAAGCTGATTTTGGACGAATCGTGAAGTTTCGATTTCTTGAAACGACAGTTCCGGATTGGAATGAAGATGACGGTAGCAATTGACCACGTACGGAAAAACGAAATTGGAGAGTTCTTTTATTTTTGACAGCATAATGTTGAATTTTTGGTTTGAGTTATGACATAGAAAACCAAATGAAGTACTCAGGTGTTAATTCTTTTAGATATTCACGCAAAGATATTGCTTTTTTTGAAACTTATTTAAGCTAATTTAAATAGAATAAAATATTTAATTGGGTGCAAAATGACATTTTTTTGTATTTTTGCATATTGAAATAAACTCAAAAATTGTTTAAGAACTTAATCTTTATTATATGTTACGAAAAATTGCTTTAGTTGCAGTTATCATTTTAGGCTTTACTGCAGCACAGGTTTCAGCTCAAAAAGCGACCATTACTTTTGATAAAAAATCACATGATTTTGGACAAATTCGTGAAGACGGCGGTAATGCCGTGCATGTTTTTGAATTTACAAATACGGGAAATGCCACTTTGCTGGTTCAGCGCGTGAACGCTTCCTGTGGATGTACTACTCCGGAATGGACACAAACTCCTGTGGAGCCGGGTAAAAAAGGCAAAATTACTGCCAGCTTCAATCCGGTAGGTCAATCACCGAATTTCTCCAAACAAATCTACGTATATAGTAATGCTTCCAATGAAATGGAAACGTTGACTATTTCCGGAAAAATCATTAAACGTGGCTCTTCTGCACAATCTGCTCAGCAAAATATGGCAAACAACTATCCGATCGATATGGGAGGACAGTTGAAATTGAACATGAAAGTAGCTCAGTTTGGAAATATCAACAAAACTGAAACGCAAATGAGAACGATCAATGTGTTGAATAGTTCAAGTTCAACTGTGAATGTTTCTTTTGCTGATGTGCCATCGTATATGCAAGTGAGCATAAACCCTTCAAGCCTGAAAGCTAATGAAACCGGACTTGTTACAATCAATGTTAACGGAGCTAAAGCTACAGAATGGGGACCGATTAATGAAAGTTTTTATGTTGTGTTGAATGGTAAAAGAAGCAACACCGATGCTTTCAAAATCAATACTCAGGTAAATATTATTGAAGATTTCAGTAAAATGACTGCCGCACAAAAACGCACCGCACCGATTATTGAAGTGAAATCCTACAATTTGTATATGGGCACTATCAAACAAGGCAGCCGCGTTCGTGGAAAAGTAGCTGTCAAAAACGTTGGAACCAGTCACCTGGAACTTCGCCGAATGATTAATAATAACAGCGATATCGTTATCAGCCCGATGCGTATGTCGATTAAAGGCGGACATACCGAAAATCTGAAAATCGAAATTGATTCTAAATTCTTACCAAAAGGGGAATACAAAAAAGCCTTTACAATTCAGACAAACGACCCTGTAAATACTTATGTTACATTCACTTTAAGCTACAAAGTGATTTAAGCAAAAGACATGCATTATAAACATGACCATCCGGAAAATGACCCTCATTTCAAATCTTTAACTGTAAATGAGGGCGTTTCTGATGTGCCAATAATCAATCCCTACTCAAAATTTCGGAGAAAACGGAAACAACTTTCTGTTGCGGACTATGTTCAAGGAATTTTGGATGGGGATATTTCTATTTTAAGCCAGGCGGTAACCTTAGTGGAAAGTTCGCTTCCCAAAGATCAGGAAATTGCGCAGGAAGTGATTGAAAAATGCCTTCCGTACGCCGGAAATTCCATTCGACTGGGTATTACGGGAGTTCCCGGAGCAGGTAAAAGTACATTTATCGAAGCGCTGGGAATGCACCTGATTCATCAAGGAAAAAAGCTGGCAGTTTTGGCCATTGACCCAAGCAGTGAACGTACGAAAGGCAGTATTCTGGGTGATAAAACGCGCATGGAAGAACTTTCTGTGGCGAAAAATGCCTTTATCCGCCCTTCGCCTTCGGCAGGTTCGCTGGGAGGCGTGGCACGCAAAACTCGTGAAAGCATTGTGCTTTGTGAAGCCGCCGGATTTGATACAATCTTTGCAGAAACGGTAGGAGTGGGGCAGAGCGAAACGGCTGTGCATTCCATGGTCGATTTTTTCCTGCTGATACAATTAGCCGGAACTGGAGATGAGCTTCAGGGTATTAAACGTGGAATAATGGAAATGGCCGATGGAATTGCTATTAATAAATCCGACGGAAACAATATTGAAAAATCCCAACTTGCACGAAGACAGTTTAAGAATGCGCTGCATCTTTTCCCATTGCCAGAATCGGGTTGGAAACCAGAAGTAGTCAACTGTTCGGCTATTGAGAAAACCGGTATCAGCGAAGTTTGGCAAATGGTACAGAATTTTACTGATTTTGTAAAAGAGAATGGTTTTTTCGAAAAACATCGAACTAATCAGTCGAAATACTGGATGTATGAATCGATAAATGAGAAGCTGAAATCAAACTTTTACAACAACGAGACCATTCAGAGGATGACAGAAGAAATGGAACGAAAAGTCTTGAGTAATGAGATAAGTTCATTTGTCGCGGCAAATCAGTTGCTGGATTTTTATACAAAACAGTAAGATATTGAAAATGAGGAATAAAATTGAGATATTACATCTTAAGTTTATTCCTTTTTTGTTTATATAAAATTATCAAACTCACATAGCTGTAATAGATGTTACAAATGAAATAATATTTATGTAACAATTTTGTAACATTTTTGAAACATAGGCTTGATAGCTTTGCAAAACTTATTAATAAAGAAATAATTCTCTGAATAACATAAAAAACTTCCTTTATGGATTCATTTTACTTAATTATCGTCATCATCTTGCTGGTTTTAGCAGTAATGGACCTCTCGGTTGGAGTGGCAAATGATGCTGTAAACTTCTTAAATTCAAGTATTGGTTCTAAAGTAGCTCCATTGTGGCTAATCCTTACGGTGGCTTCAGTCGGCGTGCTGATAGGTTCGCTCTTTTCCAGCGGAATGATGGAAATTGCGCGAAGCGGGGTGTTTTATTCCGAAAAACTGACTTTCCATGCCGTCATGATATTGATGCTCGCGGTCATGATAACGGACGTCATCTTACTGGATGTGTTTAATACCTTTGGACTTCCAACGTCCACTACAGTATCTCTGGTGTTCGAATTGCTGGGAGCGGCGGTTGCAGTTTCACTTTTCTCCATCTGGTCAAACAACACAGGAAATCTTTCTGAATACATCAACAGCGGTAAGGCGTTGGCTATTATCAGTGGTATCTTTATTTCCATTGCCGTTGCATTTATTGTCGGTTCGTTTATCATGTATATCAGCCGATTGATTTTCTCCTTCAATTTTCATAAAGTACTTACTTATCTCGGAGCATTGTGGTCCGGTGTGGCACTTACGGCTATTACGTATTTTGCTATTTTCAAAGGTCTGAAAGGCAGCGTGTTAATCTCTGCTGAATTTATGGACTACCTGACGCACAATATGGGTCAAGCCTTACTTTACGCGTTTATAGGCTGGACAATTTTGATGGCATTGCTTCAATTTGTTTTCCGGGTGAATATTCTTAAAGTGATTGTACTTGCGGGTACGGCAGCATTGGCCTTGGCATTTGCCGGAAACGACCTGGTAAACTTTATCGGGGTATTTATGGCCGGAATGGACTCTTTCAATATCGCAAAAGACTACGTTGCCGGAGGTGGCTCGCTCGATACTTTATATATGGGTGATTTGAACAATCCGGTGACTGCACAATGGCAATGGTTGCTTGGTGCCGGCGTGGTGATGGTTTTGGCGCTTTGGTTCTCCAAGAAATCACGCACCGTTACTGAAACGGAAGTAAACCTGGCACGTAAAGGCGAAGGTGTGGAGCGTTTCTCTTCTTCCGCTATGTCGCGCTCAATTGTTCACGGAGCCATGAAAATCAGTAAAGCCATCGACAAAAACACACCGCAAGGAGTTAAGAATTTTATTGAGAAACGTTTTGAGCCGTATCCAATAGAGAATGATGCTTCTTTCGACTTAATACGTGCATCGGTGAATTTGACAATTTCTGCCCTTTTGATTTCGCTGGGAACTTCTTTGAAACTTCCACTTTCTACCACTTACGTTACATTTATGGTGGCAATGGGTACTTCTCTAGCAGACCGTGCTTGGGGAAGAGAAAGTGCTGTGTATCGTATCAATGGTGTATTGACCGTGGTTGCAGGTTGGTTATTAACTGCTTTGGTGGCATTTACAGCTGCGTTGTTGGTTGGATTATTCCTGATGTGGGGCGGAAAAATCGCGGTATTCGTCATGTTGGCTATCGTAGTGTTCTTGCTTTACCGTTCCGGAAAACTACATACCAAACGCAAAGAAATACAAGAAAGCAAAGGCATTCAGCTTTCATCAGAAAAACAACTGATTGCACAATCAACTTCCGAAGTGAAAGATTTGATGGGCAGCGTGTTGAATATCTATAATCAGACTGTTGTTGGATTGAAAGAAGAAAATCGTAAGCAGTTGAAGAATCTGGTAGCAGAAGCAAATGATTTGTATGAAAAATACAAAGATAAACGGATGTATGAGGTTGTTCCAACGCTGGAAACGATTCAGATTAATGCTTTGGATTTGGAGCAGGAGTATGTGCAGCTGGTGGATTATTCTTATGAAATGACCAAGTCGCTCAAAGCAATGACTGAAGCAAGTTACAGTTATGTGGATAATAATCATACCGAGCTTTCCAAAGATCAGATTGACGACCTTAATCAAATGTACACCGTTATTTCAGGTGGTTATAAGCGATTTGGCGAGATGATGGATACTAAGAATTATGCTGAATTTGATGAAATTACAAAAATTCGTGATGTGATTACTGAGCTGTATTCTAAGTTGACCAAACGTCAGATTAAACGTGTGAAAAGCAATGAGACTACCACACGAGGCAGTATTTTATTTTTGAATTTGGTTAACGAATCGAAAATTCTTGCTCTTCAGTCAAGCAACTTGATGAAATCGCAACGTAATTTTACCGAACAATATAAGACAGTTGCCAATGAAATGACTGCAGTGGAAATGGTTAAGACTTCAGCAGCGAGGATTTAATGCTGAAACTTTGATTTCGATGAAATTTTATTTCTAAACCTGGCAGGTAATCAAAAACCTGCCAGGTTTTTTTGTTTGTTATTTTTCAATCCCCCTACGCCCCCTTTCCGCCAAATGTCGGACAGGTCTCCAAGGGGGAAATGTGCGGTTCAATCAGCATTGTGCTAAATCTATCAAGCGTTTCTGTCAATCTATAGCTTTTGATGCGATGAAAGGAAATTTTGCTCAGCTAATTCAATTGTATCAATTTTGCAAGAAGTAACTTGTCGCGACTCCCCCTTGGAGAAGGGGGAATTAAAGGGGGATTGAAATATCTGTAAATAGCAATACTAAGGTACGGAAAATATGTTTCACTAAGTCATAAAGGAAGATTCAAGCGTGCTTTTAAAAACGAAAACGAGCCAAATCTTCTGACATAGCTCGTTTAGTATTTAAATATTCTGAGATTTATTCAATCTACAAACTCAATATTCTCCTCATCAATCATCTCCATTCCATTCATTTTCAACCAAACCTGCGCAGTGGCAACAACATCCTTTTGGCAATAAGTCACAATTCGAGGCAGGTTGTCTTCCTTGTAATAGACTTCTGCTACTTTGCTGCCGTCAATATCATCTTTCGGGGTAGGAATTCCAAAGATGGCAGTCAGTAGTTTGAGTGAAACGAAGTTTTTATAATCACCGAATTTCCAATAATCCAAGGTGTCTAATAGATTAACTTCCCAAGGTTTCTTTGCATTGATTTGGAGTGGGGCAGGAAGCTGAAGCCCGTTTATCAACATTCTGCGGCAAATGTAGGGGATGTCGAATTCTTTGATATTATGTCCGCAGAAATTGTGTTCGGGTGTTTTGAAAAATCGTACAACCAAATCGTTGAATTCTGTCAACAATGCTTTCTCATCTTTTCCAAAAAAGGATTTGGTACGGATATGTTTATTTCCATTTTTCTCAAAAATAAACCCAACTGAAATACAAACTATCCGCCCAAACTCCGAATAAATCCCGGCATTCTGCATATAGCCTTCAGCAGCATCGGTGTTTTCACCGTATTTATCGGGCGTTCTTTGTCGGAGTAAATAAAACTTATCTGCCCACAAAGCTTGAAGTTCTTCGCTGAGTTCTGATAATTCAGCTGTTTGTGGAACTGTTTCAATGTCAATAAACATTATTTTTTGAATGTCAGCCATGGGAGAAAATTAGAAATTAGAAGTTAGAAGTCAGAAATTAGAATACAGAATACGGAATACGGAACCCGAAATCTGTTTATTTCAAGTTATTCTCTATGTACTTCGTCAAAATATCGATTGCGATATGATTATTGCCACCTTGTGGAACAATCAGGTCTGCAAAGCGTTTGGATGGCTCGATAAATTGCAGATGCATCGGTTTCACGGTAAGTTCGTAGCGCTCCATCACTTTATTTACCGATCTGCCGCGCTCCACGATATCACGATTGATTACACGAATTAGGCGGTCGTCCGGATCGGCATCCACAAATACTTTCAAATCCATCAATTTTCTCAGTTCCGGATTGCAAAGCACCAAAATTCCTTCTACAATTATCACAGCACTTGGTTTAATTGGAATTGTTTCATCTGCGCGTGTGCATGTCAGGTAGGAGTAGATTGGCTGCTGGATGTCGTGTCCTTTTTTCAGCTCTTTCAGGTGTTTGGTCAGCAAATCCCATTCGATGGATTCCGGATGGTCAAAGTTAATTTCCAAACGCTCCTCCAACGGAAGGTGACCGCTGTCTTTGTAATATGAATCTTGTGGAAGAATAACCACTTTATCTTGTGGAAGACGTTCCAGAATTTTACGTACTACGGTGGTTTTTCCCGAGCCGGTTCCACCTGCAATTCCAATTATTAGCATAAGTTTTTCAGTATTATGTTTTAAAAGTGTTAGTTTGAAATTTGATTTTTTAGTTTATTGAAATATTGTTATTCTAACCCTTCTCCTTCGGGACTTCCAACCCCCTTTCCTTACGGTTTTTCCCCCATAAGGGGGAAACGATAAGGAATATTTTATTTTTCAAAAAGGGAAGATTTGCACGTGCTACAAAGGATTTTTAGATTGTTTTTATAACTAAGCCTTTGTCCTTTGGGCATCTCCTCCCATAGCAATCGGGACAAAAGGGAGAATTAGTGTGCGAGTCAATGTCCCCTTTTGATAAAGGGGACGAGCTTTCCCGATATAATCGGGGAGCGGAGGGGTTAGATTGTATTATTCCAAAGACAATTTATTTCTACCCATATCCCGCCTCACTCTCGTTTCCTCTCCTTCAATTCACTTCAACGTACGAAAATAATGATTTTTATCTAATTTCCATCCAACTGCAAGTATATTTTCGAAAAATCCTTAAATTACCGCTCACTTATTTGTTGAAATCTATGATTTTATCTATTTTTACCCTCCAAAATTAAAAAATCCTTAATAATCACTTAAATACTATCAAATGAATCGATTTAAGACCACTCATTTTGTTCGCATTTTCCTTGCGGCATTTACCTTTTCCGTATTTTCAATCCAGCTAAATGCACAGGTTTCCCGCCTAAAAGTTATTCCAGAAGTACAGCAGTTTATTGCCGTTTCGGGAACGTATTCCATGCCGGCTTCGGTTAAAATTGTTGTGAAAACGGCTGATACACAGGCTAAAACTGACAGTTTAACTGCGATTGCTAATCAGCTGAAAGATGAACTATATCAAATGTTTAACTATACAGCCACTGTTTCTGAAAGTACAGCTACCGCTGCTGTTGCCGGAGAAATTTTAATTGGTTATCACGGCACTGCATTAAGAAATAATGAAGCTTACCAGATGATTTTAGGCGAAGGAGTTACGCTGACTGCATCGGCTCGTAAAGGTGCATTCTGGGGAACCAGAACTTTACTTCAACTGGTAGAAAATCATGGAAATGCTGTTCCTCGCGGACGTATCACTGACTATCCAAACTTCCCAAGTCGTGGATTTATGCTGGATGTGGGTCGTAAATATTTCACCATCGATTTTCTTCGTCAGTATGTGAAAATCCTTTCCTACTACAAAATGAGCGAGTTCCACGTTCACCTGAACGACAATGGTTTCAAACAATATTTCAATAACGACTGGACTAAAACTTATGCAGCATTCCGTTTGGAAAGTGAAACTTATCCCGGACTTGCAGCTGCTGACGGACATTATACTAAAGCCGAATTCCGCGATTTGCAATTACTGGGAATGCAATACGGCGTAAACGTAATTCCTGAGATTGATATTCCGGCGCACAGCCTGGCATTCACGCGTTACGAACCAAGATTAGCGGCTAAAGCTCCTTATGCTGTGGATCACCTGGAACTGATGGATGCATCGAAACGACCATTTGTGTATAAGTTTTTCGAAAAACTCTTTGACGAATATATTTCCGGAGAAAATCCAACTTTTATCGGACCGGATGTACATGTGGGAACGGATGAATACGCTAAAGAAGGAGCTATCCGCAATGTGGACAATGAGCAAGCGAAACAATTCCGCCTCTTTACAGACCATTTCTTAAAATACATTGCTGATAAAGGTAAAACTCCGCGTCTGTGGGGTGGACTGAAATGGTTAAAAGATACGCCTGAAACGAATGTTACCGCGCATGGAAATGCCGTGATGAATTCCTGGAGTGTGGACTGGGTAGATCCGATTCCGATGCTCGAAAAAGGTTTCCAGATCATCAATACGCTTGACTCGTGGATGTATATTGTACCTGCGGCAGGATATTACAGAGAATTCCTGGATGTTCAGTGGATTTACAATAACTTCCGTCCGGAAAAAGTAAGCGGTTCTACTACATTGCCTGATTTCCAAAAAGGCTTGCTGGGATCTACATTCGCTGTTTGGAATGATATCTGCGGTAATGGAATTTCGATGCAAGACGTTCATTACCGTGCTTATCCTTCTATCAAAGTCTTGGCTACAAAAAACTGGAAAGTTAAACCTGTTCTTAGTTTTGCAGACTATACTAATATTGCCAATATGTCTTCCGAAGGTCCCGGCATTAATATGATTGGGAAATATTCTCCGGAAATATTGGCGGAAATCTCTTCCAAAATAGCTGAACCGGTTACATTTGATGGTACTACTGAACTTGAACTTGGTGGAACGGATATTGGTTATGATTACGAAGTGAATTTTGATTTCAAACCGGCTGCCGGAAATGCAACAAATGCTGTTTTGTTCCAAAGCGGTTTTTCTAAAGTAACGATGAACACCAACGGTACTCAGAAACTTGGTTTCTTCCGCGATGGATATGTGTATGCATTTAATTATATCCCTACTGCAGATACCTGGCAGTCTATCCGCATTTTGGGTGGTGTTTCCAGCGTGACGCTTTATGTGGATGGAGAATTTAAAGAGAGACTTTCTGCATATCGCAAAACGGTAGGTTTGCCAAATAATATGAACTTCCAGCAAACGCTGTTTTTCCCATTGGAAAAAGCAGGTGATGCAGTCAATGGTTTCAAAGGAGAGATTAGAAACTTCAGCATAGCAACTTATGATCCGTTAAAACTAAAAGAAGAATTTCTGGCAACAAAAGTAACGCTGAGCGATGGTATTTACTATATCAAAAACGGTGAAAAATACCTGACAAATACTGCACCCAGAGGTTCTGCACCTACTTTGCAGGCTAAATCTACCAATCTAACTACGCAGCAATTCAAAATCACTACAGACCCTGTCAGCAAACGTCATAAAATAGTAAGTGCTACCGACGAAACGAAGTACTTAAATGAATTAGCTGCATTCGGAACAAACGAATATTATTCTTCCTGGAATACCTATAATTTTTATATGAAAAATGGTCTGTATGCTATTCAAAACGATGGTGATGCCGGTAAAAAATTCTGGGTTTCTAATGGCGACAGATTTAATCAAGGTGAAGAAGTGTATGAAGATTCAAACTATATCGTGGAGTTTATTCCGGTTAGTACAGGACTTGCTCAAAATGCAGCACTTCCCATCGAACTGGTTCAGACTTCCAGCTATGTACAAGTGAAAGGAGTAGATGTAAAAGGCTTAATGCTGCTAAGTATGAATGGCAGTATTGTAAAATCGGTGTATCAAACGGATACACTTCAACTTGCCGGCGTTAGCAAAGGCGTGTATCTGCTAAATGTCTTGACAAAAAACAATCAGGAAAGTGCTGTTAAAGTGAAATTATAAGTTCACTTCCAAACTCTCCTTCTTAGGCCGTAGCTATAAGATGTAAGATTAATAAATAACCTGACAGGTTTAACAAACCTGTCAGGTTTTTTTTGTTTTTGACAATGGGACATGTCCCATTGTTATATACGTACTTAGCTGATGTGAAGTGTTTTTATCAATCCCCCCTAACCCCCTTCCGCACAAGTCGGACAGGTCTCCAAGGGGGAAACGTGCGGTTCAGTCAGCATTGTGCTAAATCTATTAGGTGTTCTTATATCCTTTGACAATGGGACATGTCCCATGTTGCAGTGAGTGTAAACCATTCAGACTTCTAATCTCAACAGTCGGCAAATTTTCCCGACTCCTCCTGGCGGCCTGTCCGCGCATCGACGGTCTGTCCGGCCTTTGGCGGGAAAGGGGGGAATAAAAGGGGGATTGACTTAGTCAAACGACTACTTAATTCTAGAATCAAAAACCTAACAGGTTTCCAAAACCTGTCAGGTTTAATGCATGTCAGGTTCACTTGAAATTGTGCTTTATGTAATTTGTTAGATTTTCGTTTCAGTATCCAATTTCAGAGATTTTTATTCATAATCCCTATTTCAATATATAAGATTCCTATTTAGAAATGCATAATTCCTATTACATTCCATTTAAATCCTTTTATTTTGTTGATAATCCGAATTTCGTTATAGAAAATTCCTATTTCGTTCTATTTAAACTCTTTTATTTTATTGATAATCCGAATTTCGTTATAGAAAATTCCTATTTCTTTCTATTTAAACCCTATTTCGAAATACATAATTCCTATTTCGTTTTATTTAAATCCTTTTATTTTGTTGATAATCCGAATTTCGTTATAGAAAATTCCTAT